>NZ_JBQKLL010000019.1:0-64057 GCF_052116245.1 Blautia sp. Sow4_E7 | reverse complement strand
GATGTACAGGTTTCTTTTGTCTTGCCATAATAAAAGGCCCTCCTAATGATATTTATTGTATCATAGAAGAACCTTCTAAACATTATTTTACAGAAAAAGTTTCATACTCTCGCGTAATATGTAATCACGTTAAATGGTTGACATAAAACCATATAGGTTCTGATGCGACTGTTTGGCGTATAAATCTACGATACTAGTACATCATAAACTAAGTAACTGCCACATTGACTTAATTTATGATGTACTAGCTATGTAATTTGGGCAACGACAAATGCCATGGGACTTCCTGTGAAGAGACAGGGAGTCCTTTTAATTTGTCTATGATCATCTGGGCCGCCAGAGCACCAGACTGGTGCGCCGGGGGTGTGAGAGTGGTGGCGCGGAGCAGACCGGATGTGGTGAGGTAGCTGGTGTTGAAGGCGGCTAATGCAATTGGTGCCTCATAACTATGGCGGCTGGTATGGTAAGCATTTGCAGTAGGAGCTGTGCTTGGGCGGTGACTTGAAGCGGCTTCGTGTGTGGTTAGTGGCGTTTCTTCCCCAAGAGCCAGCTCTTCCCACAACAGCCAGGAAATAAAATCGTCCTGGCACACGAACGCGGTGCAGTCCGGCGTAACCCGCTCCAGGAATTTCTTCAGGAAGCTGATATCCCGGTTCTGGCGGAAATCATCCAGCTCCTGGGTGGTGTACCAGCAGATATTCCGGTCCGGAACGGTCAGCCCGTGATTTTGCATGGCATCCAGAAATCCCTGATATCGCTTTAATCCCCTCTGTTCGTCCATCCGGAAAATCCCCGCGATAGAAGTATTCCCCCTTTCCACAAGGCTCTGTACCAGAAGCCCTGCACCATACCCATTGTCCTCATAGAGAACAGGAACCTGGGAAAGCTCCGGGTATGCACTTCCCAGAAACAGAACAGAAGTCCCTTTCTGCAGCAGTTTCTGATAAAGTTCTATATTAGGGGAAGGCAGCGAACTTTTTACCGGCTCCACAATAAGCGCCCGCAGTGGACTTTTCAAAAGAAATTGAAGAATCTGCCGTTCCTGGTCTGCATGACTGTGCGTAGGGTAAACCTTACAGGAAAATCCCTCCCCAGCCAGCGTCACACGAATGTCATTTACCAGTGCCGGATATTCATACTGCTGCTCATCTGGAATCAAAATCCCGACCACATTCCGTTCCTCCAGGCTGGAAAGCCCGGTAATGTAAGCTCCGCTTCCCTTAATTCGGCGGATTTCACGTTCTTCCTCCAGAACCGCCAGTGCAGCCCGGACCGTCTGCCGGCTGACGCGGTATCTGGCAGACAGTTCCTGCTCTGTGGGAAGCCTGTTCTCACCTTTCTGAATATATTCTGAGATAATTTCTCTTAGCTGTTCAACCAGCCATTTATATTTGATTGCCATAGGTTTTAGTTCTTCTTTCTTTGGTTAGCTCATTCATGCAATCTGCACGCGCTGCGTTGGGGCATGGTGGTTGTTTTTATTTTGCCTGGATGATTGATTACTTCATAAAATTTTCACATGAATGATTTATGATTCCTCAATAAATCATCCATTTTTTCACTTTTCAAACAAAAAATATTCCACCTTTTTTAAAAGTATCCAACCTTTTTTCCACAGCTTGGACACTTTGCCAAATCGAAAAATATAGAAAAAGGTGTGATATTTTTCACAAAATCATAAGAAAACCAACTTTCCACCCCCATAATCATAAAATATCAAACCTTTTCCTGGTTAAAATCCATTATAATACAAATTTGTCTGCATTTCACCATGAAAACAAACAAATTTGTATTGTTTGAACTGACGAAACCACCAAAAGACGGGAAAATAAGGTTGAAATTTATGTTGATTTTCGCTAAATTATAGACATCAAGAAGAACACAGATCCAAAGAACGGACGGAACGCTAAGACAGCAAACGGATCCGTGTTAAAACGAAAACTTAATAGCAGGCGCGGCCTGCAAAAATATTTTTCTAAAAGAAAGAGAGGAACAATCACTATGAAAAAGAAATTTGCAGTTATGGCACTCGCAGCAGCAACACTCAGCATGATGGCTATGCCGGTTTACGCTGACGATCTGGTAACAGTTGGATACGCACAGGTTGGACATGAGTCAGACTGGCGTACAGCAAACACCCAGAACTATCAGGACGTTTTCTCAGAGGACGCAGGATATAGCCTTGACCTTGTAGACTGCGATAATGACAATGCTGCACAGCTGGAAGCAGTTCGTACATTCATTAGTAAAGATATGGATTACATCGTAATCGCTCCGATCCAGTCAGCTGGTTGGGACACCGTTCTTCAGGAAGCACAGGATGCTGGAATCCCGGTAATCATTGCAGACCGTGAGATCGAAGCAAGCGACGACTTATATGATGCATGGGTTGGAACAAACACAACAAACGAAGGTATCACAGCTGGTAACTGGTTAGCTGAGTACCTTGGCGATAAAGACGCTAACATCCTTGTTATCGAAGGTTCCGTAGGAGCTTCCGCAACACTTGGACGTACAGATGGATTCAATCAGGTAGCTGGAGAGCATGACAACTGGACAATCCTTGATTCTCAGTCCGGTGACTTCACACAGGCTGGTGGACAGGAAGTTATGGAGTCCTTCATCAAATCTTACGAGGGACAGTTCAACGTAGTTATCTGCCAGAACGATAACGAAGCATACGGCGCAATGGACGCAATGGATGCAGCAGGTATCACCTACGGTGTAGATGGCGATGTAACTCTTATCTCCTTCGACGCAACACATGATGGACTTCAGTACACATTAGACGGAAAGATCAACTGTGACGTTGAGTGTAACCCGATCCAGGCTGAGACCGTTAAGGGCGTTATCGAGAAAATGCAGGCTGGCGAAGACTATGAGAAGACAACACTTGTTGAGGATCAGGCATTCGTAGCACCTGGAATCGAGAGCGAATATGCAACAACTATGACAGACGATGTTCTGGCTGGACGTGCTTACTAATTAGAAAAATCAATCGGAAATTGTGAAAACAGCAAAGCTGTGAAACAATCCGTAGACGTCGAAGTTGATTATCAGCAAGCCGCTGAAAATCGATAAAGATGAACTAATAGGGGAGGAAAGTCCCAAGGCGGATTTTCTTCCCCTTAACTGTTTATACGAGGCTATGAGCCAGGGCTCAGAATATATGAGGTCATGGCAAATAACGCGATAACGAGGAGAATGAAAAATGAAGTTGATAACGGGAAGGGAGGAATCGCGTTGGAGGCAGGAGTAGTATTGAAAATGCAGGGAATCTGCATGACATTCCCAGGTGTAAAAGCACTGGAAGGCGTGGATCTGACATTGAAAAAAGGTGAAATCCGCGCGCTGATGGGAGAAAATGGCGCGGGTAAATCCACACTGATCAAGTGCCTGACCGGCGTAAATAAATTTGAGGCTGGAGAGATTTATCTGGAAGGATTTGATCATCCCATCGTAAATAAAGATACCATGGACGCCCAGAAAAAGGGTATTTCCACTGTATATCAGGAAGTAAACCTCTGTCCGAACCTTTCGGTGGCAGAGAATTTGTACATAGGCCGTGAGCCGCTGACAAAGCTTGGAACGGTCAATCGAAAGGCCATGAACCGTCAGGCAGCAGCCCTTATGAAACAGCTGGATCTTGACGTTGATGTAACACGTAATCTTGAAGAATATTCACTGGCATTGCAGCAGATGATCGCAATTGCCCGTGCTGTAGATATGGATTGTAAGGTGCTCATTCTGGATGAGCCAACCTCTTCACTGGATGACCGTGAAGTAGAAAAGCTTTTTACCATGATGCGCAGACTGAAGGAAAAAGGTGTAGGAATCATTTTTGTTACCCATTTCCTGGAGCAGGTTTATGCGGTATGTGACGGAATCACCGTTCTTCGAAATGGACAGCTGGTTGGCGAGTATGAGATCGCAGATCTTCCGCGAGTGAAGCTGGTAGCAGCTATGATGGGAAAAGATTTCGACGATCTTGCTTCTATTAAACCAGAGACCACAGGCGATAAGAGAAAAGAGCCCATGGTTATCGAAGCCCGTGGCTTAAGCCATGCAGGAACCATCAAACCATTTGACCTTGATATCCACAAAGGAGAGGTTATCGGACTTACAGGACTTCTTGGAAGTGGACGAAGCGAGCTGGCACGTACCATTTATGGTGCTGACCGTGCCCAGACCGGTACCTTGAAGGTAAAAGGCCAGGAAGTAAAGGTGAAAAACCCAATTGATGCCATGCATCTTGGCATGGGACTTCTCCCGGATGACCGTAAAGCGGAAGGTATTATCGCAGACCTGTCTGTAAGAGAAAATATCATCCTTGCTGTTCAGGCAAAACAGGGTATCCTGAAAAAGATTCCTATGGCAAAGCAGTGTGAGATCGCAGACAAATACATTGATCTTCTCCAGATCAAATGCGCAAGCCGCGAGACCTTGATCAAACAGCTTTCCGGTGGAAACCAGCAGAAGGTTATCCTTGCAAGATGGCTTGCAACAAACCCGGATTTCCTGATTCTGGACGAGCCTACCCGAGGCATCGATATCGGTACCAAGACAGAGATCCAGAAGCTGGTTCTGAAGCTTGCGGATGAAGGAAAGAGCCTGATCTTTATTTCCTCTGAGATCGAGGAAATGCTCCGTACCTGTAACCGTATGGCAGTTCTCCGTGACGGGCAGAAGGTTGGAGAGATTGATGAGGCAGATATGAACCAGATGAACGTAATGAAAGCAATCGCAGGAGGTGAGCAGTAATGGGTAATTTCAAAAAACTGGCGCAGAAACGTCTGTTCCTTCCGGTTTTCAGTATGATCCTGGTCATGCTGATCAACGTAGTATATGATATTGCAACAGGAAGTGCACCGCTTTCCTTCTTTATGATTTCCATTAAGAATGGTGTACTTTACGGACGTCTCATCGACATCCTGAACCGTGGAAGTGAGATCGCCATCCTGGCAATCGGTATGACACTTGTTGTATCTGCTTCAGGCGGTACGGATATTTCCGTTGGTTCTGTCATGAGTCTTTACGCAGGTGTCTGCTGTATGCTCCTTGCAGGATACGGAAATGTAAATGTGCAGGAGTATGCACATCCGCTGCTGGTTGGTATTGGAGCAGGTCTTCTGGTAACATTGATCTGCGGTATGTTTAACGGTTTCCTGGTTGCCTATATGAATATCCAGCCTATGGTCGCCACCCTGATCCTATGGTCGGCAGGACGTGCGGTAGGTCTTCTTCTTTGCAACAGCCAGATCGTTTACGTACGTGTTCCGTCCTTCCAGAAGCTTGGCGGTTACTGCGGAATCATTCCGACACCGATCATTGTTGCAGCTGTATGTGTAGCAATTGCTTCTTTAGTACTTCGTTACACAGCACTTGGAACCTACATCCAGAGTGTTGGTATTAATAAAAAAGCTTCCCGTATCGCAGGATTTAATTCCGCAAAGATCATCCTGATGTGCTATGCAATCTGCGGTCTTTGTGCAGGTCTTGCAGGTATGGTTGCAACCTCCAGAATTTATTCCGCGGATACCAATAACATCGGTCTGAATATGGAGCTGGATGCGATCCTTTCCGTTGCACTTGGCGGAAACAGTCTTGGCGGCGGTAAGTTCTCCCTGGCTGGTTCCATTATCGGAGCTTACACCATCCAGGCGATTACCACAACCCTGTATGCACTTGGTGTTTCCTCTGCACAGGCGCCGGTATTTAAGGCAATCGTAGTTATCATCATTGTAGTTATTCAGGCTGAGCCAGCCAAAGCCTTCTTTAAGAAGCTGACAAAGAAATCCGGAAAGGAGGCAGCTCGGGCATGAAAAAGAAAAAAATAAACAGCAATAACCTGTTGCTGCTGATCACCATTGTATTATTCTTTGTAATGTATGCTGCAGGATGTATCGTATATGCGGACAAAGGCTTTACCCGTTTCCAGACATTCCTGAACATCCTGATCAACAATGCAGGTCTGATCTGCATTACAGCTGGTATGACTTGCGTCATGCTTACTGGCGGTATTGACATTTCCGTAGGTTCCCTGGTTGCTATGGACTGTATGATCCTGGCAGTTGGAATTGAGCAGTGGGGATGGTCCAGCCCGGTACTTATGCTTCTGCTCCTTGCAATTGGTATTGTATTTGGTATTGTTCAGGGCTTCTGCATTTCCTATCTGGAGATCCAGCCCTTCATTGTAACTATGGCAGGAATGTTCTTTTCCAGAGGTATGACCGCTGTGATCTGTAAAGAGCAGGTAAGTATTGTTTCTGACAAGATCTTTACCACTCTTTCCAGCTTCAAGATTTCCCTTCCTTTCGGGGGATATCTGAACAAAAAGGGTGTTATGCAGTACCCGTACCTTCGTGTTACAGTAGTGGTTGCCCTGATCGTAGTTCTTGCTATTTACCTGATGCTGAAATACACACGCTTCGGCCGCAGCATTTACGCAGTAGGCGGTAACCAGCAGTCCGCAACCCTGATGGGACTTGATGTTAAGAAAACCCAGATGAAAGCTTACATCCTTTCCAGCTTTCTGACCTCTATCGGCGGAATCTGCTACTGCCTGAACACTATGGCAGGTACCACCACCCAGGCAACAGGTCTTGAAATGGATGCCATTTCCTCCGCCGTAATCGGTGGTACACTTCTTACCGGTGGTGTTGGAAACGTGCTTGGATCATTGTTTGGTGTATTGATCAATGGTACAATTTCCACTCTGGTAAAAACCAACGGAAAACTGATCAGCTCCTGGTCCAATATCGTAACAGCAATCCTGCTGTGCTTCTTTATCGTACTTCAGAGTGTGTTTGCACTGGTGAAGGAGAGAAAGAGTAAATAAGAATTGAATAAGGAATGAAATGAGACAGACCAATGCAGGAAATCTGTGTTGGTCTGTTTTTTAGTACTTTTATTAAAAAAAGCCCTGATTTGGAAGCTTAATATGGTTGCTGTGAAAGTAATCCATTTGCTTCACGTATCAGGGCATTTGTCATATAAAATTTTATTCTTCCTGTCCCAGCTTCACAAAAATCGGCTCGTGTTTCATAGCTGGGATAATTTTTTCCATCATGTCTTTCATATCGATTTTCAGACTGGAAGTGTTGATGCAGGGGTGACAGCCGATGTAAGGCTCTTTTAAAAGGTCTTCGTCCATAAGCAGCTGCACATGATTTTCCTTGTCATTCATAAGGCCAAGCACGCTCACAGAGCCTGGGGTGATATCAAGGAACTTTTCCATATAAGTTTCATTTCCGAAAGAAAGTCTGGCGACACCAAGCTGGGAGGATACTTCTTTTGTCTTAAATTTCTTGTCCCCTGGCAGGAGCAGAAGGTAAAAGTTGGTTTCCTGGCGGTTGCAGAGGAAAAGGTTTTTGCAGATCATGGCGCCAAGTAATTTATCTACATCCTGGCAGGCTTCGATGGTCATGAGAGCTTCATGGTCGATTCTCTGGTAAGGTACCTGAAGTTCATCTAGAAAATCATAAGTACGGATCTCTTTTTCCAGTCTTCCTGTGGTATCTGCGGGGCGTCCGTTTTCGAGTTTTAATTCCATAGTGGTCTCCTTTATAATGTGGTATTGCTTATTCCAATTCAGCAACAGGCTTCGCAATGCACAGAAATCATGCTTGCGCATGATTTCGCGCCGAGGTTCTCGGGTTTTCTGTGAGCTTTGCTCACAAAAAACACCTCGCGGAATATTACCTGTGAACAGTAATTGTATTTTTTTTAAGTAAATTTATTATCAACTGGAACTTATTGTAGCATTGTGTTATTATCTTGTAAAGTATGGCAGTGGAGTCCTGTACTTGGCGAAGCCATAAAGATGATAACGTATGACTTTTACAACAGTGCGCTTCGCACTGTATTGAAATCAGGAGGAGTACATCTGAATGAACAATATCACAAAAAACGCCCTGGAAGAATCCCTGAAGAAATTTCTCCTTCAGAAGCCTCTGGACAAGATTACCATCAGTGATCTGACTACAGACTGCGGGATCAGCCGGATGGCATTTTACTATCATTTCAAAGATATTTATGATCTGGTTGAATGGGCTTGCATTGAGGATGCTTCCAGAGCCCTGCAGGGAAAGAAGACTTATGATACCTGGCAGGAAGGAATTGAACAGATATTTGAAGCTGTTCTGGAAAATAAACCGTTTATTTTGAATGTGTATCGTTCCGTGGGCAGGGAACAGGTGGAAAATTATCTGTACAGTCTGACGTACCAATTGATTGAGGGCGTTGTGGAAGAGCAGAGCGAGAATCTGATGGTTACAGAAGAGCAGAAGAAATTTATTGCAGATTTTTACAAATACAGCTTCGTTGGCGTGATGCTGGACTGGATCAAGCGGGGAATGAAGGAAGCACCGGAAGAAATCGCGAATATGATCTGCGTGACCATGCATGGAAATATTGGAAATTCACTGCGGAATATGGAGAAAGAAAAATAATAAACTTTACAAAGTAAGGCGGATGATAAGTTTTTTGTCATCCGTCTTGTTTTGTAAATTGAGGAAAATTATTTTTTGACGTAGAATACACTCAGAAACAGGAAATACTAAATAAAAGGCAGCAGAATTTCGAATCAGTCAAATAAAAGCTTTTTATCTGAAGGTCAGGAAACAAACCTGAGAGAGCTTAGAAGCTGATTCGAAAAGTTAAAACAAGAATAAACACAGACAGCCGGAAATAATGCAACGGCAAATTTCAGAAAGGTGGAAATTTTTATGTCAAAGAAGAAACATTCCGTATTAGGTATGGCAGCACTTGCCGCAGCAGGTGCAGGAGCAGCAGTTCTGGCAAATAAAAGCCGTGAGGAGAAACGGATCACAGAAGCACACGTAGACCCGAATTACCGCAATACAGAGCGTGGTAAAAACGAGAAAAACAGCAAGGGCATTTATTATACAAACGGTAACTACGAAGCATTCGCCCGCCCGGAGAAACCGGAAGGCGTAGATGACAAGCACGCATATCTGGTAGGAAGCGGACTTGCTTCCCTGGCAGCAGCCTGCTTCCTGGTAAGAGACGCACAGATGCCTGGTGACCACATCCATATTCTGGAAGCAATGGACATTGCAGGCGGCGCATGCGACGGTATTTTTGATCCGATGAGAGGATACGTAATGCGAGGCGGCCGTGAGATGGAGAACCACTTCGAATGTCTCTGGGATCTTTTCCACAGCATTCCATCTCTGGAGAAACCAGGTGCATCTGTACTGGATGAATACTACTGGCTGAACAAGCACGACCCGAACTACTCCCTTTGCCGCGCCACTGTAAATCAGGGCAAGGATGCCCACACAGATGGCAAATTCAACCTGAGCCAGAAGGGCTGCATGGAGATCATGAAGCTGTTCTTTACAAAGGATGAGGATCTTTATGACAAGACCATCGAGGATGTATTCGATGACGAGGTTCTGAATTCCACATTCTGGTTATACTGGAGAACCATGTTCGCATTTGAAAACTGGCACAGCGCACTGGAGATGAAGCTTTACATCCAGCGTTTCATCCACCATATCGGCGGACTTCCGGATTTCAGCGCCCTGAAATTCACCAAATACAACCAGTATGAATCCCTGATCCTTCCAATGCAGAAATATCTGGAGGATGCAGGTGTTGATTTCCAGTTCAACACAGAGGTTACCAATGTAATCTTTGATATCCACGATGGCAAAAAAGTGGCAACAGCCATTGAGTGCAAGGTAAAGGGTGTTGAGAAGGGAATTCTTCTTACTGAGAACGATTACGTATTTGTTACCAACGGAAGCTGTACAGAGGGAACTATCTACGGTGACCAGAACCATGCTCCAAACGGAGATGCTGAGGTTCGTACAAGCGGCTGCTGGAGCCTTTGGAAAAATATTGCAAAACAGGATCCGTCCTTCGGACATCCGGAGAAATTCTGCTCTGATATTGCAAAGACAAACTGGGAGTCTGCAACTGTTACCACACTGGATAACAAGATCATTCCTTATATTACAAATATCTGCAAGAGAGATCCAAAGAGCGGCAAGGTTGTTACCGGCGGTATTGTAAGCTGTCAGGATTCCAGTTGGCTGTTAAGCTGGACCATCAATCGTCAGGGTCAGTTCAAGGATCAGGACAAAGATAAGGTTTGCGTATGGGTATATGGTCTTTTCACAGATGTACCTGGCGATTATGTAAAGAAACCGATGAAAGAGTGTACCGGTAAGGAAATTACCGAAGAGTGGCTGTACCACATGGGTGTACCGGCTGATCAGATCGAGGATCTGGCTGAAAACAGCGCAGTCTGCGTACCGACCATGATGCCATACATCACTGCATTCTTCATGCCAAGAGCAAAAGGCGACAGACCGGATGTTATCCCGGATGGCTGCGTGAACTTCGCATTCCTTGGACAGTTCGCTGAGACTCCAAGAGATACTATCTTTACCACAGAATATTCTGTTCGTACCGCAATGGAAGCTGTATACGGACTTATGGGCGTAGACCGTGGTGTTCCGGAAGTATGGGGAAGTGTTTACGACGTACGAGAACTCCTTGATGCCAGCGTAAAACTTATGGATGGCCGTTCACCACTTGAAATCGAGCTTCCTGGCCCGTTGAACCTGGTGAAAAAACCTCTGCTGAAAGCAATCAAGGGAACCTTAGTCGAGAAGGTACTGAGAGACCATGATGTGATTAAGGATTATATGCTGGAGAAATAAGCGGCGGTAAAATTTTATATGTTGAAACGAGCAAAGAGTCGGAGTGATCCGGCTCTTTGTTTTGTACTGCAACAAATGAAATTGAAAAAATTGAAAAACTTTTTAATGGCGAAAAAGCGGAATCTTGCAAGGCTATTAACAGTGTGATAAACTAGAGCGTGTTTGAAAAAGGCTTTCTGCAAAATAAGATGTAATATTGCGATTTCTGGATAATAAGCTGTTTGGCATAAGAGGAGAAAATTGTATGCAGTATATTGAATTTGGAAAAGATAAAGATAAGGTATCTGAAATTGTTATGGGATTGATGAGGATTTCAGAGATGTCCACTGGTGAGGTCTTGGATTTGATTGAGACTGGCCTTGAAGAGGGGATTAATTTTCTGGATCTCGCAGACATTTATGGTGGCGGAAAATCAGAAGAAGTGATAGGAAAAGTGTTTACAGAGAATCCTTCTTTGCGTACTGAATTTTTTATTCAGTCAAAATGCGGAATCCGTTGTGATCCGGATTTTACCTATTTCGATTTTTCCAGAGATTATATTCTGGAGGCTGTAGATGGAATTTTGTCCAGACTTCACACAGATCATCTGGATAGTCTGCTTCTTCATAGACCAGATGCGCTTATGGAACCAGATGAAATTGCAGAGGCTTTTGACCGCCTTTATAAAGCTGGAAAAGTACGGAATTTTGGGGTTAGCAACATGACGCCTATGACGATGGAAATGCTAAGCAGGGAAATACAGTTCCCAATTTGTGCAAACCAGATTCAGCTTAGCTGTGCCGTTACCCAGGTTTTTGACGCTGGTTTTCACATGGATATGCAGTGTGATAAGGGAATCATGCGGGATGGCGGTGGAGTACTGGAATACTGCCGTATGAAAAAAATCCCGGTTCAGGCGTGGTCTTCCCTTCAGTATGGATATTTTCAGGGAACTTTTCTTGGATCTGATAATTATCGGGAATTGAACACTGTGCTCAATAGAATTGCTTCTGAAAAGGTGGTCACTCCTATGGCTGTTGCTCTTGCCTGGATTCTTCGCTACCCTGGAGCAACTCAGGCTGTAATCGGCACTACAAAATCGATTCGTGTCCGTGAAGCAGCAAAAGCAACTGAAGTTAGGTTGAGCAAAAAAGAGTGGTACGAGATATATCTGGCTGCAGGAAATGATCTGCCGTGATGAAATAATTAAAAAAGGATCAGGGAGCACGAATACTTATAGATACAGCTGAAGTAATATCTTTCAGCTGTATTTTTGTGCATAATTATTGTGGACAAATAATAATTGAAATCAATCAAAAAAACAATTGTAAAAAAATACGATTGTTTTTTTGCGTGCTTTTGCATATAATTTTTGCAAAATGATAGTGCCTTTTTAATTAAAGCACCCTCAGTAACAACAAATGAAACGATAAAGTGAAATTGAGGAGAGCCATTATGGAAAACAAAATTATCGTACGAAAATATGCAGAAAAAGATATTCTAGCCATGATCCGCATCTGGAATGAGATTGTGGAAGATGGTGTGGCATTTCCGCAGGAAGAATGTCTGGATGAGAAAACCGGCGCGGAGTTTTTTGCAGCGCAGACTTATACGGCGGTAGCAGAGAACAAAGAGAACGGACAGGTCCTGGGATTATATATTCTTCACCCGAACAATGTAGGCCGCTGCGGACACATCTGCAACGCCAGCTACGCCGTATCTCGCGGTAGCCGCGGACTTCATATTGGAGAAAAGCTGGTAAAAGATTGCGTAGCCCAGGGAAAAGTGCATGGTTTCCGTGTACTGCAGTTTAACGCAGTTGTGGCGAGCAATGTTCATGCAAGACATCTCTATGAGAGAGTTGGATTTCACCAGCTAGGCGTGATCCCAGGGGGATTCAGGCTGAAAAATGGGGAGTATGAGGATATCTGTCCGTATTATATTGAACTATGATAAAAATATAAGTCAATATTATTATTAGATAGTGCGTATGATTGTATGCGATATATAAATTTGGGCTGTTTTGTTATAAAACTAATGTTCTTGCTAAAAGATATAAAATTATGAAAATGGGTTTTCGGTATTTTCGTGATCAGATACTGAAGATGCTGGGAATCGATTACGACTATGTGGATATCGGACCTACAGAGCTTGTGGAATTAACCATTCATTCCATGTTTATGGACTTTACGTTTCTGACGACAAAAGATTTTTATATCCATGTGGAGTTTCAGACCACGGATTCCGGGGAAGATGATCTGAGAAGATTCCATGCATATGAAGCTGTCCTTAACACCATTGATGAGCAGCGGACAAGGCAGGAAAGATACAATAAAAACAGCTATATTACTTGCAAAACAGGATACCAGAGTAACCGCAGAAAAGACCGTGGCGATATTATATACATTGGCGGATAAGTTTTTGCATGGAAGTGATTTGGAAGAGATAAAGGAGGTTGTGGCGATGACGAGATTAGGTCAGATGTTGTACGATGATGGATTAAAAGCTGGAAAAAGTGAAGGAAGAATAGAAGGAAGAATAGAAGGAAGTGATAGAATGGCATCATTAACCAAGAAGCTTTTGGAAGCTGACAGAATGGCTGACTTGCAGCTTGCGTTGGACGATCCTGGATATCGTGAAAAACTGATGAAAGAATATGGAATAAAATAAAGTGAATTAAGCTAAGCGAAGAGTATGTGAAGTATTGAAACTGGTTCAAAATCCAGCTTATGAGGGAGAAGATATTTATGCTTCTGATTATATTCCGGAAAAAGACGCGGTAGGAAACTGTATGAGCACCAGATTAAAAACAAATGGTGCAGTGGCAATCTTTTACCCGGGGGTTGCAAGGACATTCTGTCATAAGCTTGGGGCAGAAGGCTTGTATCTGGCATTTACAAGTGTTCATGAGGTGATGCTCCATGATGAGGAAAGTGTGGAGCCTGAAAATTTGAAAACAATTCTGGAAGAGACAATAGAAGAAGCAACCCCGGAAGAGGATGTGCTTACCAGACATATTTATCACTACGATCTGAAATCAGACCAGATCGAAATGCTAGCGGCATAGTGTTACAAGTGAGTTTCTGGCTGGTGATTTTCGGATGACCGGGATCACCAGCCAGGAATGTAAGATCAAAAAGGTATCAAATCTAACGACCGTCAGATCTGGAATGGTATATACCGTGGCAAAGCTAGTGGAATGGGTTACTTTTGATACTTTTTTTTACAACGTCAGTTTTGATACAGATGTAGTACTGAGGTTTAAAAAATTTTCAGATTTAGGTAATTTCTTTTCGTGGAAATACCGTATGGATTATGATATATTAAGTATAGAAGAAACGGATATAGGAGGTGTCGAAAACCGCTGAGAAAAACAACATAAAACCGGATACCATACTAAAGACATTTTGGCGGGATAATGATCATTTCGCAGATTTATTTAATGCAGCGTTATTTGATGGAGAACAGGTACTGAACCCTGCTGATCTCATGGAAGTAGATACAGATGTTTCCTCCATGGTGAACTTTAACAATCATGCAGAGACGGTTCAGAAAGTCCTGGATGTGGTGAAGAAAACAGCCTATGGAGTGGATTTTGTAATCTGGGGGCTGGAGAACCAGAGTAAAATTCACTATGCAATGCCTTTACGGCATATGATCGGGGATTCCTTTTCATATCTGAAGGAGTACAACGAAATTGCAGCCAGGAACAAGGCTGAGAAAGGGTTTGAGTCTTCTGACGAATTCCTTTCCAACTTAAAGAGGACAGACAGGCTTCATCCAGTGATAAGCCTGTGCGTATATTATGGGGAAAAAGAATGGGACGGCCCGTTCTGTCTGGCAGATATGCTGGAAATCCCAGAGAAACTGAAACCATTGGTATCCGATTATAAAATGAACCTACTTCAGTTAAGGAAAAGCGGATCACTGCGGTTCCATAATCAGGATGTGGACACGGTATTTGATGTAAGCCGTTCCATTTATGAAAAGGATTTTCAGAAGATCAATACTGTGTATAAAGAAAAGGCAATCCCGGCAGAACTCGGAGTCGTGATTGGAGCAATCACAGAATCCCAGAGCCTGATTAACCATGCTTTGCAATCAGAGAAAAAAGGAGGGCAGATTTATATGTGTGGTGCATTAGAGGAATTGGTAAACGAGGGCGTTCAGCGCGGCAGACAGGAAGGAAGAATCGAAGGCCTCCAGGAGGGAATCCAGGAAGGAATCCAGGCTAATATTAGAACTTGTAAAACTTTTAAAATCAGTAAATCAGATACGATTAAGAATGTTGTAAAAGAATTTGCTTTGTCAGAAGATGAGGCAAAAGCTTACGTGGAGAAATATTGGTAGGAACTAAATATAATCAGAAATATGTGAGGGCAGAATCGGTAGAGGGTTCTGCCCTAATTTTGTCTATAGAAAGGAAATGATAAAATGAAAGTCTATGGGTATTGCAGAATTTCTACATTCAAGCAGTCAATGGAGCGGCAGATCAGAAATATTAAGCTGGCATATCCAGATGCGGTTATTGTAAAAGAAACATACACAGGAACGAAAATACAGGGACGGAAAGAATTTGAAAAACTGATCAAAGTTGTTTCTTCTGGTGATACGCTGGTCTTTGATTCGGTATCTCGTATGAGCCGTACTGCACAGGAGGGGTACGGAATGTATGAAGAATTATATAAGCGTGGAGTGTCATTGGTATTTTTAAAAGAGCCGCATATAAATACCAGTACCTATCAACAGGCAATGGAAAACCAGTTATCTGTAAATTTTAAAACAGGCGATCAAGCATCAGAAGAATTACTGGCTGGTATATTCGGCGCACTTAACCGTTATATGCTCAATCTTGCAAGGCGACAGATCCAGCTCGCATTTGAACAGGCAGAGAAAGAGGTTGCAGATTTGCACCAAAGAACACGTGAAGGAATCCAGACCGCGCGGCTTCATGGAAAACAAATCGGGCAGCTTCCCGGAAAGAAGCTTGTTACTAAGAAATCTGTAAAATCGAAGCAGTTGATACAAAAGTACAGCCGGGATTTTGGTGGATCTTTGGGAGATGCAGAGTGTATAAAGCTCATTGGAATCTCAAAAGGCAGTTACTATAAATATAAGAAGGAATTGAAAAACACGGAACCGGGTAATGTTGGGAAAACGCCATTGAACAATGCCAATATAAACCAAGTTAAACCTTCATAAGCTGAAATCAACTGGACAGCTAAAACATTTTTATAATTGTCATAGATTATGTGAGGTGATGAAAATGTTAGATAATATTCCTGATACATTGACATTGGCTGAATTACAGAGTGTCCTTCAGATTGGAAAAAATACTGCATTACGTCTTGTACATAATGATATTATTACAGGACATCGGATTGCGGGAAAGTGGTTGTTCTTGAAGGAGGATGTTGTGGAATTTATAAAGAATAGTTAATTCTATTATACCCTCTTTCCCAGATGAGACAAGTGGAAAAGTAAAAATAAACAATTTGGATTTTGGAAAAAAAGATGGTATCATAAACTGGAAAGCAATACAAAAGGGATGATAAACGATGAAGTGGACAGGCAAAAAAAAGAACAGAGAGAAAGCAGTATCTTCCAGCTTTCAGAAGGAATTGGAGAGCCTTACCCTGAAGCAGATCATAGTTATGCTTCTGATAAGCTGCGTGATGACCCTGGCGGGTCAGTGGGGGATCACGTATATGTCAAATGAAATCAATGCCAGACGCCATCTGAAGGTATTACGGGACACATTTCTGCAGATTGATGATGGAAACACAGAATTTCTTGAGGACGAGCAGGTAATGGAAGCCGGAATTGCACTTTTGGAGGACAGAACCAAGAACAACGAGGATCTTTTTAACCGGAAATTCACCCATTTTAACCGAAATTGCCTTGTAAAAAATAACTACATGATAACAGACACAAAACAGAATCTGATTTCATCTTCCTATACGGATGAAACTCTTTCTTCCTACTTTGTAAACTACATTTATGCAGTGTGTTTCAGGGCTCAGAAAACCGGAAATCAAGTATACAGAGGTGTTTATTTTGATATTGATAAATACGAAGATACTCTATATGTGAAGCCTCTGAGCAAAGACAATGAGGTAATCGGGTATATTACACTGGTTCTTTCCGGAAGTAACTGGAACTACTATATGTCCGAGAAAAGCAATGATGGCATTATCACAGATCTGCGAAACAACGTCATGTATGCCAGCAAACGAGGTTTTGTAAAATATGCCAGTAAGTTTTATGGAGATGAAAATGGCGTTGTCTGGAATGATACAGAACGTTATTGGGTGGTATCTCAGAAAATAGAGAGCAGAAACGTTATTATCTATTCCCTTGTAGATTATCCGAAAAGTAAGACCGTTCCTCTGATGCTTGGAATCGTATTTATTATGGGAGTGGTATGGTATTTTATTGCAAGAAAAATGTCAAAGGTAATGGCAGAGAAAAATTCCCAGTCCATTAATCAGCTGGTAAGTGAGATCCGCATTATCCGAAAAGAAGACCCCAAGCATCGTGTGGAGATTGAGGAGGAAAACGAATTCGCAGAGGTTGGAATGCAGATTAACCGAATGCTGGACGCCATTGATGAATTGAATGAAAAAAACGTGGAGCTGGTAAAGCTGAATTCTTTGATTGAGCTTCAGCAGCTTACGGAGCAGATGAACCCGCATTTTCTTTACAATACCCTGGAAATCATAAGGACGCTGGTGCTTTGGGACGGGGAGAAGGCCGAGCAGCTAATCGAGCGTCTTACTGATGTTCTGCGCTACTGCGTAAATAAAGAAAAAAACGAAATAACTCTGGCTGAAGACATGGTGTATATTAATAAATATCTGGATATTCAATACACTCGTTTTGGCGATAGATTGAAATGTGACATTGATATTCAGCCAGAATGCGAAAATGTAATTGTAACCCGCCTTCTTTTGCAGCCATTTATTGAAAACAGTATCAAATACGGTTTCAAGAACAAAATGAATATCCACATCTGGATCACGGCGAGAATGGATGGAGACAGGCTGGTAATCCGCACAAGAGATGACGGATACGGAATGGATGAGGAGAGCGCCGCACTTTTGAAAAAACAGCTGAAGGAACATGACAATACCTCTACCTCTATTGGATTGCGAAATATTTCCAGGCGTTTGTATCTGAGATACGGACAGGACAGCGGCATTCACATTCATAACCGGCCTGGAACTGGGTTTGAAGTAGTAACTGTGATTCACATCAATGAGAAGGACAGAAAAAATGTATAAAATATTGATAGTAGAAGATGAAGATATTATCCGCAAAGGACTATTGTATACAGTCAAATGGGAGGAAATGGACTGTATGGCAGTTGGTGAGGCACGAAACGGTGTGGAAGGAATTAAACAGATTGAGAAGCTGAGGCCGGACATTGTAATTGTGGATATCAATATGCCCGTTATGACAGGGCTTGAAATGCTTGAAAAAACCTGGAAGCAGTATCAGTATACGGCTATTATCCTGTCAGGCTATGCTGAGTTTGAGTATGCACAGAAGGCCATTACCTACGGTGTTGTGGGCTATCTGCTGAAACCCTTGAAGAGAGAAGAGCTTAAGGAAAATGTGGAGCTTGCCATTGAAAGATGTAAAAATCTCCGTCATCTGGCGGTGAATGAACAGGAGAAGGGCTCCCTTGGCAGCTTGCAGATCATAGAGGCATTGACAAAGGAGCAGCAGGAGGATGAGATTGTAGGAAAGATGCTCCAGTATATCCAGCAGCATTTTTCAGAAAAGGTAACTTTGGGTGATATTGTGGAAGAAATGAATTATAGTGAAACCTTCCTCAACAATAAGTTTAAGAAAAAGATGGGGACAACCTTTATCGAGTATCTCAACCGTTACCGGGTACAGAAAGCCATAGAAATGCTGCAGAAGGATGAGGAAGATATCCAGGAAATCGCCTGGAAATGCGGAATCGGGGAATACAAGTATTTTAATACAGTGTTTAAGAAGTATGTGGGATATTCACCAAAAGAATTTCGATTTCGGCTGCATGATAACAGAAAAAATGAGAATAACACCTAAATCTAAACGGTAGTAATTGTGCAAAAATACAATTACTACCGTTTTAACTTGTAAAAATGTTTGATATTTTTACTAACCGTTTGATATTTTCGGTTTTTTCAGGCATGAAAAATAGCTATGATAGGTTCAACAGATGAAGAGAAAACAATATCAGAGGAAAGGAGAACAGTGAAAATGAGTGTAGCAATTAATATAGAGCACGCTGTAAAGAAATATGGTGACACTACCGTAATCCCGGATTTATCAGTATCCGTAAAAAATGGCGAATTTTTTACCTTACTTGGACCTTCCGGATGCGGAAAAACCACACTGTTAAGAATGATCGCAGGTTTTAACACTGTTGAGGGAGGCTATTTCAAATTTAATGACAGGATCATTAACGATATGGAACCGGGAAAAAGAGATATCGGAATGGTATTTCAGAACTATGCGATCTTCCCAAATATGACCGTAAGAAAAAATGTAGAATTTGGCCTGAAATACAAAAATGTTCCAAAGGAACAGAGAAGCAAAGAAGCAGATAAATTCCTGAAGCTGGTTCATGTTGACCAGTACGCAGACAGAATGCCGGAACGTCTTTCCGGTGGACAGCAGCAGCGAGTTGCACTGGCAAGAGCTCTTGTAATTAAACCGGAAGTGCTTCTGATGGATGAGCCTCTTTCCAATCTGGATGCAAAGCTGAGAGTGGAAATGAGAACGGTCATCAAAAACATCCAGAAGGATGTAGGAATCACAACCGTATACGTTACACATGACCAGGAAGAGGCAATGGCAGTTTCTGACAGGATCGCAGTTATGAATAAAGGGGTAATCCAGCATTGTGGCGAGCCGAAGAACATTTATTTAAGACCTGCAAATCTTTTCGTAGCAACCTTTATTGGAAAATCTAATGTAATGGAAGGCAGGCTTCTGATGAAAGAGGGTGTCTGTCTGCTGGAGTTTCCAGGAGGCTATCAGGTGGAGGTACCAGCCATTCTGAAAAAAGAGCGGAAAAACAGACCGGTAACCGTTTCTGTAAGACCTGAGGAATTTGTCCTTGAGCCATATTCCGATACGAAACGAGGACAGGGGATCATTGCAACGGTACAGGATCATGTATTCCTCGGCTCCAACACGCATTATTTCCTGAAAATGGAAAACGGGGAAACGGTAGAGGCTATGGAAGAGTCTGATATGGATTCTCAGATCAAAGCAGGAAGCAAGGTTCTTCTTACCGTGAAGGAAAAAAAGATTAACGTGTTTGACAAAGAAACAACCGATTCTCTTATGGAAGGTGTGAAGAATTCCGTAAGCGCTTTCCCTGAAAAACAGTGAGGGGAGATGAGCGCATGAAGGAAAAAAGGAGAGTTGATTTCTGGACCATCGTTACCTGTGTACTGGCTCTGATCTTTCTGGTCTTTCTGGTATATCCTATCGGAGGATTATTAAAAGAAGCTTTTGTAAAAGACGGAGCGTTCTCACTGGATGGATTCGCAGAATTTTTCAGTAAAAAGCATTATTATGGAACCATTGGACACAGCACCATGATCGGAATCTGTGTAACCGTTTTCAGCTTGCTGATCGGAATTCCCTTCTCTTATTTTTATACATTTTATAAGCTGAAAGGGAAAAAGATCATTTTCGTGCTTTGCCTGTTATGTACCATGTCAGCTCCGTTTATCGGTGCTTATGCCTGGATCCTTCTGATGGGAAATTCCGGACTGATCACACAGGCACTGAAGCTGATCGGAATCAAGGGCGTTTCCATTTATGGATTTGGAGGAATCGTTTTTGTACAGGTATTAAAGCTTTTTCCACTGGTTGTCATTTACATGAACGGAGCCTTCCGTGACATTGACAATACCCTGCTGGAGGCAGCAGAAAGCATGGGCTGCAAAGGTGTGGAGCGTTTTAAAAGAGTTATCATGGGACTGACAATGCCAACCATTCTGGCAGCTGCATTACTGGTATTTATGAGATCCTTTGCAGATTTCGGTACTCCGGTCCTCATTGGCCGAGGCTACACCACATTCCCGGTCCTGATCTACAATGAGTACCTTGGTGAGAATGGATCTGATTTCCATTTTGCAGCAGCAATCAGTATCATCGCAGTTTTGGTAACGGCAGTTATCTTCATTATACAGAAGGTAGCATCCAACCACTTTAAATTTACCATCAATGCACTTCACTCCATTCACCCCAAGGAAACAAAAGGTGCTTCCGGAGTTCTGATGAATGTATTCTGTTATGTAACACTGGCACTTGCATTACTTCCGCAGGTATACATCATCAATATGTCTTTCAGAAACTACACAAACAGTATTCTGAAACCTGGCTACTCTCTGGAAAACTACAAGAAGGCAATAGACAAGAACCTGTTCCGTGCAATGGGAAATACCTTGATCGTAAGCTTTGCGGCACTGGCAATCATCCTTGTGATCGCAGTCCTGATTTCCTACCTGGTAGTCAGAAAGAACAATTTTGCGAACAATGCCATTGATACAGTTTCTATGATGCCGTACATTATGCCAGGTGCTGTAATTGGTATTTCACTGATCATCGCATTTTCCAGGAAACCATTTTCCATGACTGGAACTCTGGCAATCATGATCATTGCGTTGGCTATCCGGCGAATGCCTTTTACCAGCCGTTCCGCAACGGCAGCTATGATGAAGATTCCGATCAGTGTTGAGGAGGCTGCACTTAGCCTTGGAGCACCGAAGGTGTCTGCATTTACAAAAATTACAATTCCAATGATGTCAAGTGGTATCCTGTCAGGAGCAATTTTAAGCTTCGTGTCTATCATTACAGAGATGTCCTCAGGAGTGATCCTGTACAACAACTCCACTATCACTTTGACAGTTGGTACGTACACCTGCATCACATCCGGAATTTATGGAGTTGCAGCAGTATTTGCAACTGTGACCACAGTGCTTACTGTAATTTGCCTGATCGTATATCTGAAGATTTCCAAATCAGAGGATATGGCTCTGTAACAGGTAATGAAACGGATGGTGAATATCCGTTTGAATAAAAACTATATAAGAAAGAAGGAAAAGATTATGAAGAGAAGGACAATGACGAAGGTTTTATCCGCAACAATGGCAGCAGCTATGATGGCATCTACCGTATGCGTACCGGTAGCAGCAGAGGCAGAGGGTGACCGTCCTTATTATGTAAGAGAGGCGGATAAGGTAACTGGAAAGCTGACTGTTTATACTACAATGGAAGAGACACAGCAGCAGGTATTACAGGATCTGTGGTCCAAGTATTATCCGGACTGCAGTCTTGAGATCCAGGCAGACTCCATCGGAACTCTGGCAACAAAGATCAGAAGTGATGAGTCTACAGATGCAGATGTTGTAATCGGAGGTTTGTTTGCGGCAGATGGTGACAGCTATCATGATATTCTCCAGCCATATACAGCTGCCTGTGATGAAGAGCAGGATTACCATGACGCAGCTGGATATTACACCTTCTATGATGTTCAGGTAATGTGCCTGGCAGTAAACCCAGAGTTAAGAGATGAGCTTGGAATTAAGATTGAAGGCTATGAAGACCTCCTTCAGCCGGAACTGGAAGGCAAGATCATTATCGCAGCACCGGATGCTTCTTCCTCTGGATATCGTCAGCTGCAGACTGTACTGGCAACAATGGGTGACAGCTTTGACGATGAGAAAGGCTGGGATTACATTAAAGAGCTGATTCCGCAGACCTTCTCCACAACTTCTTCCAAGGATGTATTTAACCTTGTAAGCAACGGCGAGTACGTGGCAGGTCTTTCCTATGAGTCCAGCGTTGTCGCTATGATCAACGACGGTGCACCTATTGAGTGCGTATACATGAAAGAAGGCAATACAGCAATGGCTGGTGGTGCTGCAATCGTTAAGACAGCTCCAAACCTTGAAGCAGCGCAGGCTATGATGGATCTTCTTTCTTCCGCAGAGTTCCAGGATGCAAGAGCAGAGGTTTCAGCAGGCCGTGGTTCCAACGGAAACTGTGATCTGAAAGGTCTTCCGGACAGCGATACACTTGGTCTTGTAGATATTGACTATGACTATCTTGCAGAGCACAAAGACGAGATGATCAACAAATTTACAGAGATGTATGCAGACCTGAACGGTTGATAAAAGCTTTGTTCCAAGGGTTACTTTAAAACAGAAAAATAGTGAAATCTGGTCCCCCGGCAGACAACCGGGGGGATACATATATCAGGCAGACTTGAGATTTGAAAGGAGTTTTGTTATTATGAAAGCGAAGGCAGTAAGAATGTACGGAACCAGAGACTTAAGACTGGAAGAGTTTGAGCTTCCGCCAATTAAGGATGATGAGATCTTGGCAAAAATTTATAGTGACAGTATTTGTATGTCTACGTATAAATTGGTGGAACAGGGAAAGAGCCATAAGAGAGCACCGCAGAATATTGACACCAATCCGGTTATTGTAGGTCATGAATTTGCAGGCGTGATCGTAGAGGTTGGCGAGAAATGGAAAGATCAGTTTAAACCCGGAATGCGTTTTGCACAGCAGCCTGCACTGAATTATAAAGGCAGTCTGGCATCTCCGGGCTATTCTTATGAATATTACGGCGGAGATACCACCTACTGTATTTTCCCTCACGAGACAATGGAGCTTGGGGCACTGATGCCGTTTAACGGGGACAGCTTTTACAAGGCTTCCCTTGGAGAGCCAATGAGCTGTATCATTGGTGGCTATCATGCCTGCTATCACACAAACAAGCAGAATTACAACCATGAAATGGGAACGAAAAAGGGTGGAAATATCCTGATTCTTGGTGGCTGCGGCCCTATGGGACTGGGTGCTGTTGCTTATGGGATTATCTGCGAGTATCACCCGAAGAGAATCGTGGTAACGGATATTGATGAGGCGAAGATCCAGCGTGCACGTACTGTTATTACAGAAAAATATGCTGCAGAGCATGGTGTGGAACTTCATTACGTAAATACTGCCAAAGATAATGATGAATATGAAAAGCTGATGAACATTACAGAAGGCCACGGATATGATGATGTATTTGTTTTTGTTCCGGTACCGGCTGTATGCGAGCTTGGAAACCGTCTTATGGCTTTTGATGGCTGCATGAACTTCTTCTCTGGCCCTACCGACAAGAAGTTCAGCGCTATGATCAATCTTTATGACTGCCATTACACAAGTACTCATATTATGGGAACTACAGGCGGAAATAATGATGACCTGATCGAAGCAAATAAATTGGCTGCAGAGGGCACTCTTGATCCGTCTGTTATGATTACTCATGTGGGAGGTCTTGACAGTGTTGCAGAGACTACCCTGAATCTGCCTCACATCAAAGGCGGAAAGAAGCTGGCATATACACAGATCAGTATGCCGATGACAGCTATTGACGATTTCGCAGAGCTTGGAAAAACAGACCCATTCTTTAAGAAACTGGCTGATTCCTGTGCTGCTCATCAGGGATTGTGGAATCCGGAAGCAGAGAAGATTCTCTTTGAGCATTTCGGAGTAGAATAAGGAGGCTCCTATGATTTATACTGTTACATTCAATCCGGCGCTGGATTATATCATGCGAATGGATAAGCCGCTGGAAATCGGAGAAACCAACCGTTCACAGAGTGAAGATATTTTCTATGGCGGGAAGGGGATTAATGTTTCCAGAGTGCTGTGTGCTCTTGGCGTGGAAAATACGGCTCTTGGCTTTGTGGCGGGATTTACCGGTAGTGTAATTGATGAGGAACTGAAGAAGCTGGGAATCTGTACAGATTTTATTACGGTGAAAAAAGGTTTTTCCAGGATCAATGTGAAGCTGAAGGGTGCACAGGAGACGGAGATTAATGCCAAAGGGCCGGAGATTGACAGTGAAGAGGTGGAGCGGCTTTTTTCCAGGATTGAGCAGATGAAAGAGGATGATTACCTGGTGCTGGCAGGAAGTATTCCAGGCTCTCTTCCTAATGATATTTATGAGAAGATTTTGGAAAAAATAGCTGGGAAGGGGATTCACGCAGTAGTAGATGCTACGGGAAATCTTCTTCGGAAAACGCTTTGCTATCATCCATTTCTGATCAAGCCTAATCGTCAGGAGCTGGCAGACCTGTTTGGTGTAACCATTGAAAGTGACGCAGAAACGGTGGAGTATGCACAGAGGCTTCAGGATGAGGGAGCGGAAAATGTGCTTATTTCCATGGGCGGTGATGGGGCAATTCTGGTTGACCGTGATAAAAATGCTTATAAGCTTCCGGCTTTTAGAGGTACCTTGAAAAACTCTGTTGGTGCAGGGGATTCTATGGTGGCTGGGTTCCTGGCTGGATATGAAAAGGAGAAGAATCCGGAAACTGCTTTCCGTCTGGGTTCTGCGGCGGGAAGTGCCACTGCGTTTCATGAGGATCTTGCGACGAAGGAGCAGATTGAGGAGCTGTATGGCTCAGGGGTGCAGGAGATAGAGAGACTTTAATTGTGTGAGGTATATGCAAAGGCTACATGGTATAGTTTTCATGATTTTGCACAGTTTGGTGGAAAAGATATCCTGATTGAGAGTATGTTTGTGGAAAAATGTCCTGTTACAGGTGGTGCGTTGACACTGCCTGACAGGACATTTTTTATTTGTTTCTGTATTAGGGTGTGCTTCATCTTGCAGAAAGCATTCGGGGGCACGCTCTAGGACTTTCATAACAAACAACAAGAATGGAGGACATTATGGAAAAATCAACTGTTTATTTTACTGACTTTCGCTGTAAAGTCGGAACAAGTCAGCTGGATAAGCTGAAAAAATTATGTATTGCAGCAGGCATCCATGACATTGATATGAATGGAAAATTTGTTGCCATTAAGATGCATTTTGGAGAACTTGGCAACCTGGCTTTCCTGCGTCCCAACTATGCGAAAGTTGTGGCAGATCTATGCAGGGAACAGGGCGGAATGCCATTTCTCACAGACTGCAACACCCTTTATCCAGGAAGCCGCAAAAATGCCCTTGAACATATGGATTGTGCCAATCTTAACGGCTTTAATACCGTTACTACCGGATGCCAGATCATTATAGGTGACGGGCTTCGAGGAACCGATGATATAGAAGTGCCTGTTGTAAATGGAGAATATTGCCAGACTGCAAAGATTGGACGCGCTGTCATGGACGCTGATATCTTTATCAGCCTTACCCACTTCAAGGGACACGAAACAACTGGTTTCGGCGGTGCTATCAAGAATATCGGAATGGGCTGCGGAAGCCGTGCAGGAAAAATGGCCCAGCACGCCAGCGGAAAGCCGGTTATCAACGAAGAACTGTGCCGTGGCTGCAAGCGCTGCGCCAAGGAATGCGGCAGTGATGCCATTACATATCCTGAGAAAAAAGCAGTTATCGATTATGATAAATGTAAAGGCTGCGGCCGCTGTATCGGTGCCTGCAGTTTCGATGCCATCCATAATCCTCACAGCAATTCCAACGAACTGCTCTGCCGTAAAATGACAGAATATGCACAGGCTGTCTGTCATGGACGTCCTTGTTTCCACATTGCCCTGGTTCAGGATATCAGCCCTAACTGTGACTGCCACGTTGAAAACGATGCTCCAATCCTTCCGGATGTAGGAATGTTCGCAAGTTTTGATCCCATTGCCCTTGACCAGGCCTGTGTAGATGCCTGTCTTGCCCAGACACCGATCCGCAACAGTCAGCTTGGCGACAACCTTGCCAAGCCAGACTGGCATCACCACCACAATCATTTCATGGATTCCAATCCAAATGTTGAGTGGGAAGCTACTCTGGATCATGGCGAAAAGATTGGGCTTGGTACCAGAAGCTATGAGTTAAAGAGAATTTGATTTTTTCTGTAAAAATAGGGGATGTGAAATAAGTCCCTAAAAGAAATAGGACCATTCGTTCATGCGAAAGGTCCTATTTTTGTGGTAAAATTAACTTGCGATGAAAACTTTACACAATAATTATTGTAATTCAAAACAAGGATATTTACCACTGTTTCTTTCAGATTGTTTGGATCTGCTGGATCCTGTTTTAACATTTGACAGATTGATGGGAGGAATCGATTTAAACAAGTATCTGACGGATATTCCGGAGTACACAACCGGACGACTCAGATATAATCCAGTCAACATGTTAAAAACAGTACTTTTCGGATTTATGACTAGCGGCTACTGCTCTCTGAGAGAACTGGAAGACAACTGCAAAGTTAATATCAGGTTCATGTATCTCATGGATCACCAGACTCCGTCATACAGAACCTTTGGATATTTCATCAATGAAATACTTCAAGATAAGATCGAAAACATTTTTAACGACATCAATCATGCTATCTTTAACGATGAGCATGTAGATCTGCAACATCTCTACATCGACGGCTCCAAGTTTGAAGCAAATGCAAACAAGTATACCTGGGTATGGAAGAAGGCTACCGAAAAGTTCCGTTACAAGCTTTACGAAAAAATCACTGCGGAGATTGAGGAGATTAATGCAGAAATCGCATGGAGCGGGGTGCAGATCACAACAAATCCGGAGTATGTACCGGATTATCTGAATGAAATCGTTGAGCAGCTAGTACTTTTATGGGAACTGGATACAAGTACATTTGTTTACGGAAGTGGAAAGCGAAAATCCAAAGAACAGCGTCATTATGAACACTTGACTACTTTCTGTCAGAAACTTCAAGAATACATACAAAAAATTGAAATCTGTGATCCTAATCGAAACAGTTACTCTAAAACAGATAACTCAGCTACCTTTATGCGTATCAAAACGGATTACATGGGCAATGATCAGCTTCTGCCAGCATATAATGTACAGATTGGTGTAGCAGATGAATATATTGCAGTTGTTGACGTAAACCATTATCGTTCGGATATGGATTGTTTCGTTCCTTTGATGGAGCACTTCAAACAAACTTATGGATTCTATCCCAAATATCCTGTGGCAGATGCTGGATATGGCTCATACAACAATTATATTTTCTGTGAACAGAACGGAATTGAAAAGTATATGAAATTTCCAATGTTTAAAAAGGAAACTAAGGATGAGAAATATCATGAAGATCCATTTCGTGCAGTTAACTTCAGAATTGATGAGCAAGGTGTCATGAGATGTCCTAACGATAAAGCATTCCATTTTTTATACAGAAAAAATGTGAGGGGAAATCAATACGGACGTAAGGAAGAATTGTATGAATGCGAAGACTGTAGTGGATGTCCATATGCAGAGAAATGTAAGAAGACAGATAAGAATCGAACCGTTCGGATCAATCAGGAATTAACTTCCATGCATCAGGAAGTAATCGAAAACCTAGAAAGTATCCACGGTGCGTTATTACGAATGAACCGTTCGATACAAGCAGAAGGCACTTTCGGAATTATGAAAAACGACCGTTGGTACAAGAGAATTGTCCGAAGAGGTATTCATTCAGTCAAACTGGAAGTTTTACTCGTGGCGATAGGCCACAATCTATATAAATATCAGAAAAAAAGATGAGAAACAGAACTGCCGCATAGATTCAAAAAAAGAATTTCTATGGGGTAGGGGAAGTGCGCTTTCTTTGCGCATGATTTCAGTCATTTATACAAAACAGGTACAAAAAGGGAGAGAAAATGGGAAAGAGAAATTTAAAAAGATTATTTACAGGAATGATTCTGGCAGGAGTTTTGGGGATTTCCTGTCCGGAGGTGGAACAGCTGGCAATTGTCACTGCACAGGCAGAGACTAATTCACAAGAGGGAACTACACCTTCGGACAAAACTAGAGTAACTACCGCTCCGCTATAGTCTTCTGTAACCTGGAAAAAGAAAGGCGGTAAGCGTTATTGTTACCGTAACGGCAGGAAACTAACCGGTTTTCAACAGATTGATGGTGTCTGGTACTATTTCAATTCGAAAGGCGTCATGTGCACTGGCTGGCAGCATATACGCGATCATTATCGTTATTTTTCGAAAAAAACAGGAAAAATGCGAGTAAACACCACAATTCAGGGCAGAAAAATAAACAGCAAGGGAATTTGGACTCCGGTAGTAGTACTGGATCCAGGACACACCGGTGTGGTAGCCGGCGGCTATGAACCGCTGGGACCAGGTTCCAGTGAAATGAAAGCGAAGGATACTTCCGGCACAGAAGGTATCGCAACAGGTGTTGCTGAGTATCAGCTGACTTTAAAAGTGGCGAAACAGCTTTCCACGGCGCTGAAAAAGCAGGGGTGCAAAGTGGTTATGACCCGAACAAACAGTAAAAATCCTCTAAGCTGCATTCAGCGCGCCAAAGCAGCCAACAAAGCCAAAGCAGACGCATACCTGCGCATTCACGCCAACGGCAACAGTAATTCCAGCATAAACGGCGCTATGACCATCTGTGTTACAAAGAACAACCGCTTTGTTTCATCCAAATTGTACAAAACAGTACATATTAAAGCACCGGACTTTGGCTGCAGTGCTTTTACCCTGCAGGAAGCAGACGGAAATGTGCTGATGGGAAGAAACTATGATTTCAAACGGGATACTTCCGCAATGCTGGTTTACTGTGAACCGAAGGGTGGTTACAAATCCGTGGCTTTTGCAGCATTGGATAATATCTCAGCAAATACTCCGGATGCGAGTATGAAGAAAAAGCTTGCCACATTAACAGCACCATTTATCTGCCTGGATGGCATGAATGAAAAAGGGGTATCAATTGCAGTCCTTACTTTGGACAGCGAACCGGTTCACCAGAATACAGGCAAGCCGGTGATCGGAACTACGCTTGTGATCCGTTTGATTCTGGACCGCGCGGCAACTACAGAAGAAGCCGTAGAGCTTCTGAACCAGTATGACATGTTTGCTACAAGCGGCAGAGATTGCCCTTCGGAGAAACTGGGATGATGTGATCGGATATAATCTGAAGGATAACACGATTACATTAAAATAATAACATAGAGCTTGTTTCAAACATAATCCGGTAGTCTTAAAGGAAGAGAAAGACACGTGAACCAGTTCAATATAAGGTTTTAAATGCCTCGTCGATGGGAAGCTTCACCATTTCCCCGGCGGGGCATTTAACACGTTAATTTTAATTGACTCCACAGTATACGAAGTGTATTATGAATTTATAATTGCTGTTTGCGGAGTGGATAAATGTATGGGGTATGCATAAGAAAAAAGTGTAAAACTCTTCAGGCAAAGCGAATAGTTTTTATAATCCATCTATCTAAAGGGGGAGTCATTTATGACGGGAAAGAGAAAAAGAAAACTGGCAATGCCAGACACCCTGATCATCGTAGCATCCGTTGTACTTCTGGTGGCGATTCTTTCATGGATCATTCCATCCGGAACCTACGATTATCAGGAAATGAACATCAATGGAAGAATTCGAAATGTAGCCATTGATGGAACTTATCACACAATTGATAAGTCCGAAGTTACCACAACCGGATTCCTTGGATTTTTCAGTGTACTGTATCGAGGCTGCGTGGAGGCTGCTGATGTAATTTTCATGATCCTCTGCTGCTGCGGAACCTTCGGTGTTGTGGTGAAAACAGGTGCTTTTCATGCAGGAATCGGAACCATTTTAAAGAAACTGAAGGGAAAAGAAATTCTGCTTGTTCCGATCATTATGATGATCTTCGGACTGGGCGGTTCCGTGTTTGGTATGGCAAGTGAATTCTATGGATTTTATCCATTGATCGTAGGTCTGGGAGTTGCACTTGGATATGATGCAATGTTCGGATTTGCCATTATTGCAGTTGGAGAGTTTGTTGGATTTATGGGCGCGACACTGAATCCATATTCTGTAGGAATTGCCCAGACAATTTCAGGTGTAGAGCTTTATTCCGGAACCGGATACCGTGCGATCTGCTTCGTGATCTTCATGGCAATTTCCATTATCTATGTAATGGTTTACGGGCGGAAAATTAAGAAAAATCCAGGTGCATCCGTTGTATTTGGTGAAAAAAACATTCATGCCTTTGACAGAGATGAGTTAAATGAATACAGCTTTACCTTAAAAGATGGTCTGGTTCTTCTGGATGTCCTTGTAGTGCTGATTGTTCTTATGCTGGGTCTGATCAAATGGGGATGGGATTTCCCGCAGCTTTGTGGCTTGTTCCTTCTTATGTCCATGATTGCTGCAGCAATCTGTAAGTGGTCTCCGAATAAATGGTGCAGTGAGTTTATTGACAGCGCAAAGACTGCAATGTGGGGATGTATCCTGACTGGTATTGCGAAAGCTATCACAGTTGTTATGCAGGATGCGCAAATTATGGATACTGTTATCTACGGCTTGTCAAATGTGCTGAAAAATGCGCCTCATGCAGTTTCTGCACAGGTAATGCTTGTAGTACAGACTCTGATCAACTTCTTCATACCATCTGCAACAGGTCAGGCTTCTGCAACCATGCCGATCATGGCACAGCTGGCAGATATTATTGGTGTGAGCAGACAGACAGCAGTTCTTGCATTCCAGTTTGGCGACGGACTTTCCAATATTTTCTGGCCGACGGCAGATATCGTTATCATCTGTGGCCTGGGTGGAATTTCCCTGCAGAAATGGTATAAGTGGTTTACGCCGCTGTTTCTGATCTTGTTTGTAACACAGGCGATTTTGTTGGGGATTGCAACTGGAATTGGGTTCTAGAGCCTTTTTCAAACACGCTCTGGAACTTCAAGGAAAAGCTTCAAGAACATTAATTGTTTGATAACCAGTGAACTTTAAAAACATAAAGGTAACTGTTCTGAAAAGGTAAGTCTAATGGAAAGAAAAGGAAACTTAATTAAACTTACGGACCTGTCTTCCGATTTCATCATCGACCTGAAATATGCCACGCCACACAATTTCACCGGCGTGCAGGTATACCAGTCTGCGGATTGCTGGCTGGATGAACACACAGCGCAGATCCTGATAAAAGCGAAGGAAATTTTCGAAAAAGATGGCTATCGGGTGAAAATCTGGGACGCTTATCGTCCAATTCGTGCGCAGAAGCGGTTCTGGGAGATCATGCCAAATGATGATTTCATTGCCCGTCCGCCGGATATGACGAAAATTAAGAAATTCCGTCCTACTCATATGAACGGAATGTGTGTTGACGTCACCTTAACTGACAAAGAGGGCAATGAAATCGAAATGCCGTCCCCATTTGACACTATGGACGAACGCGCTGCCCTGAACTTTGCCGGTCATTCAAAAATCGGAAGAAGAAATGGTGAATATCTGAAAAAAGTAATGGAATCTGTTGGATTTTTGGCGTACGAATGCGAATGGTGGCATTTCTATGACGTGTCTGCGGAACCAGTGCCGTTTTCGGATTATGAAATATAGTTTTGGAATATGAGATTCCATTAAAAGGGTAAAACAAAGCAGTTGCCAGAAAGTAAGCTGATTTATAGACCTATTGTAAATATTAATAAGATGTCAAAAAAGCCAGGGATAGTCACTACAAAAAGCCTCACCCCTGGCTATTTTTGTAGAAAAAATCATACAAAGTGTAAGAATCTATAACATTTCAAGGAAAATATTCGTATTTCAAAAAACTCAATTTTCTGTAATAATAAGTACATCAAAGAGAGATACCGGTAAATCTCAAATAGAAAACGCAAAAAAAGAAGAACGAAAATTTCAGGGAGGTTATAGCAGAATGAAAGGAAAAAAACTTGTTTCTTTAAGTATGGCAGCTGTTATGTGTGCGGGCGGTCTGGCTGCTTATGGCGGACAGGAAGTTAAGGCTGATGATAAGGTTTCCGTTGTTGTGGCTACAAACTGGGGCGAAGGCGATTCCAAATACGATTATTTCTATCCTGTTTTCCAAAAATTCCAGGAAGAAAATGCAGATACAATGGACATTACCCTTCAGACATACAGCACTGAGGATTACAAGACGAAGATCAAAACCCAGACAGCATCCGGAGATCTTCCCGATGTATTTACATACTGGGGCGGCGGTATGATGAAAGATATGGTTGACGCTGGATTGCTTCTTAATGTAGATGATTACTTTGCTGATAGTGAAAGCGTAACAAAAGAAGACTTCGATGATGGAGCATTTGATTACTATATTGCAGGAGATGGAAATGCATATGGTATTCCGATTGAGTCCACAAGAGGTGTTCTCTTGGCAAACAAAACTCTTTTTGAGCAGTATAATCTGGAATACCCAACAACATACGATGAGCTGTTAGAGGTCGGAAAAGTATTTAATGAAAATGGAATTATTCCAATGGCGATCGGAAGCAACGGCGGAACACCTTCAGAGTTCTTCTATAGTGAACTTTACAATCAGTATGAAGGCGGCGCAGATGAGATTGCAGCACTTGCTTCTGGTGGAAACTTTAACACTGACAATGCAGTAAAGGTTGCAGATACTCTTCTTGATATGATTGACAACAAGCTGTTTCCGGAAGATACAATGGCAAACGGTGGCTGGTCTGCAAGCCTTCAGCTTTATACAGATGGAAAAGCAGCTATGACTTACACCTATCCATGGATGTATGAGTCAATTCCGGATGATATTCAGGAATGCAGTGACATTATTCCAATCCCGCAGATGCCAGGTGCAACAATTGATCCGGCAACAATTGAGACAGGATTTACTGTATATGGATTTATGATCAACAAAGCTTCCTATGAGGATCCGGAAAAACATGATGCTATCCTGAAAGTATGCGATATGCTTGCTTCTGATGAGTTAACAGAATCTCTTACAGAGAGCGGAATGATCCCATGCAAAAAAGTAGAAGTTAACAAAGACTCCCAGAAACTGATCATGCAGAAAACACTTGATTATGCGGCTGATAAAACTCTTGTTCAGGTTCACTATACTACAATGCCAAGCGCAGAAGCAATTACCATGATGGATTCCAGTCTTGATGAGCTGTTTATCAATGCACTGACCGGACAGGAATTCGTTGATAAGGTACAGGCAGTACTGGATAAAGAGAAATAAACGGTAGCTGCTTTAAAGGATAAGTAATGTTGATAAAAGGCTGCCGCGAAGGAATGATTAAAAGCGGCAGCCTTTTTACGCCCAAAAGTACATGATATCTTCAGGCGTTGCGGTATAGATGAGGAGGCATTATGAATAAATACAAAAAAGTTCCTGTATGTATAGGATTTTTACTTCCGGTATTTTTGATTTATACCATATTTCTGTTTGTTCCGCTGGTTCAGTCTGCGTATTACAGTCTGACAAGCTGGAACGGAGTAACGGAAAAGGTTTTTGTGGGTTTAGATAATTTCAAAGCACTGTTTTCAAACAGCGATTACTGGATCACTTTCTGGAATACCATCAAATTGGTTGTGATCAGTTTATGTATACAGATTCCGGTAGGACTTCTTCTTGCATACCTTTTATATTCAAAAGTAAAAGGTATGAAAATATTCCGTACGATTTTTTTCCTTCCGGTTGTTATCGCTCCAGTGGCTATTTCCCTGATGTTTTCTCTTTTTTACAACAGTGAGATTGGCATATTCAACAAGGTTCTGGAGGCAATTGGTCTGGGAAGATTTGCAACAAACTGGCTTTCCAATATTCATACACTTTTATATGCAGTAATGGTACCTCAGGTCTGGCAGTACATTGGACTTTACGTAACCATATTTTTAGGAGCGCTGCAGTCCATGCCGGAAGAGCTTTCTGAGAGTGCACAGATTGATGGGGCAAACAGAACTCAGACATTTTTCCATGTTGTTTTGCCTGAAATCGCGAATTTTACAAATATATGTGTAATTCTGTGTGTGACAGGCTCTCTGAAAGCCTTTGAACATTCCTGGATCATGACAGGAGGCGGACCTGGTGTGAGGTCAGCATATCTTGGGGTTTACATGTATAAAACAGCATTTGTAAACTCAGATTTTGGAACTGGAAGTGCGATTACAGTGACAATTGTATTGCTGTCTCTTGTAATTACCGTATTATTTAATACAATTTCTGCCTGGCGGGAGAAAAGATAGGAGGAGCCATGAGATTTTTTCGTAAATCCTGGAAATATCAGGTAACGACTGTGATTAAATATTTGTTTCTGATACTGGTAGCGATTGTATCGTTATATCCGTTTATATGGGTGCTGATTTCTTCTTTTAAAGATAATAATTCTATTTTTGGAGATCCGTTTGGATTGCCGGTAAAAATTGCTTTTGAAAATTATAAAGAAGTGTGGGCTGGTGCGGATGTAGGCCGAAATTTTTTAAATAGTATGATCGTTTGCCTTACTACACTGGTAATTTTGATCATTATTACATCTATGGGGTGTTATATTCTTACCAGGGTATGGAAAAATACATTTCTTTCCACATATTTTTCACTGGGAATTATGATTCCAATCCATGCACTTTTGATTCCGTCTGTGCTGATTTTCAAAAAAATCGGATTAACAGATAATTTATTTTCACTAGTTCTGATGTACACGGCAATTAATATATCTCTTAGCATGTATATCATGAATGGATTTTTTGACAGCATTCCAAGAGAAATGGATGAGGCTGCTACGATTGATGGATGTTCCAGAAGTCAGATTTTCCTACGCATTATTTTCCCAATTGCAAAGCCTGGAATTGCTACGGTTGCCACTCTGGCGTTTTTGAACTGTTGGAACGATCTGCTTATGGGACTTGTTCTGATTTCATCTCCGCAAAAGAAAACTTTATCTCTTGCGATTTCTGCATTAAAGGGTTCCTATGCTACACGATATGGTCTCCTGTGTGCCGGATTTGTAATTTCCATAGTTCCGGTTGTTATTATGTATCTGCTTTTCCAGAAACAGGTTATTGCCGGAATGACAGCAGGTGCAGTGAAAGGATAATGGTACTGATATGAAGAAAAGTGTAAGATTTACACAAAATGGAATTTATCTGGAAGGTTCTCAGTCAGAGAAAGAAGGAAAAGAAATTCCGTTGTATAGCGGCTCCATCCATTATTGGAGAATGGCTCCTGAAACATGGGAAACAGCGCTGATCAATGCAAAGAATATGGGATTTTCTATCGTAGAAACATATATTCCATGGGGGGTACATGAGCCAGAGAGAAATGAGTTTGATTATGGGAAAAAAGACCCGAGAAAAGATTTGAATAAATTTCTGGATATTTGCGAAAAAGTTGGACTGTATGTAATCGTAAGGCCGGGACCCCACATCAATGCGGAGATGACCTGGTTTGGTTATCCACAGTGGCTTCTCAGAATGCCGGAAATACAGGCAAAGACACCGCTGGGTACTTCTGTAGTATATCCTTATGTAACAGGTGCATTTCCCATTCCATCCTATGCAAGCTCAAAACTGTATGAGGAGACAAGACACTATTTCAAAAGTTTTGCAGAAATTCTGAAAAAACATTGCTATCCGAAAGGTGGAATCGTTGCAATTCAGGCAGATAATGAGACTTGCAATTTTTTCAGAGATCAGCCATATATTATGGACTATTCTGAGGAATCGGTTCAGCAATATTACAGATTTCTGGAAGAAAAATATAAGGAAATTGAGAAGCTGAATAAAACTTATCATTCCAAGTATAAGAAATTTGAAGAAATATGTCCTCCTGCAGGCTACCAGGAGAAAGATGAAAATCTGGAGTATTATTTTGACTGGCTGGAATACAAAGAATATCAGATCCTGGAAGCTTTGCGAAAAATGGTTGAGATTCTGGAAGAGCTTGAACTTCCGATTCCAATTTTTCATAACTGTGCTTACCAGAATTACACACCAATTTCCATGCAGCGTGATGAGGAGATTCCAGGTCTCTCAGTGGCCGGAATTGACGCATATCCGGATCCAGGTGATACTTCGATGCTGAAGGAAAGAATCCGCTATCTTGCAGGAAGCAGTAAACTTCCATTTGTACCTGAATTTGGTTCCGGTTCCTGGTTCGACAGGGAACAGCTGCTTAGTCCGGAAGAGGAAAGGTTTGGCTATTTGTATGCGTTCATGAATGGAATGAAGGCAGTAAACTTTTATATGCTTGCTGACCGTGACCGTTGGACTGGCTGCCCGCTTCGAAATGATGGCACTATCCGGGAGAAATGGTACAAAATGTTTCTGGATTTGCTAAGTCTGTTGAAGAATTCAGAGTTAAATACATATAGCAGAAATGCCAGAATTCTTGTATTGAAAAATTATGATATGGGTCGTTTGCGGGCTCTTGTGTCCACGAGAAACCGAAATATGTTTTCCTCCAACTGTTTCATAAAAGGAACAGACATACCAGGAAGCCTGTGGAAAGCTGAAGCTTATGCCGGAAAACTGAATATAGACAGCTGTACTGGCGGATATGACAGGGAAATGTGGGTACAGGAAATTATGGAAACTCTTGATCAGAATGGGTTTGAATATGATATGTCTGATTGCTATGTTACACAGGAAAAGCTGGCTCAGTATGATGTTGTTTTTGCAGCTTCCTATAATTTTATGGAGCCATGGATTCAGAAAAAATTGCTGGATTTTTCCAGACTTTCAGGAAAACAGCTATATCTGGGACCAACTGTACCGGAAATTGACAGGCGGGGGAACGGGTGTACCTTATTAAAAGAGGAAAGCACAGTAAAAACGGTGGTAAATCCGAAAGATCTATTATTGGAAGATCTTCCAAAATCAGAGTACAGCAGTACAAATTGTGAATTGGCTGTTTACAGAAGAGAATGTGATAATGCCATCCTAATTTTTGTGGCAAATACTTCAGAAAAGTCCAAAGAAGCGTCGATAGATTTCCGGGGAAGACGAAAATTTACAGATATGCAAAGCCATGCTAATAAAACAGTAACTGATTGTTTGAATGTGACACTTCGTCCATTTGAAATTCAAATCTGGAAAGTAAAAAAGGAGGAGCACTGAAATGGTTGATAAAAATATATCCGCAGAATGCCTGAAACCAGAGCTTTGGACTCATCTTCAGGAGATTCTGGATCTGTATTGTCCTCCTGTAAAGATTCTTCATATTTTGCAAAAGGCAGAGGGACTTCGGGCAGTTACCCAGAATGGTGAAAAGGTTATGCTGGATTCAAAGTCCCTGGAGCAGCCGAAAGGATTATTAGAGGCTTTTCCAGCGATAGATGAAGTACGGATTTATACAGAAGCTGCAATGGATTGTTACGATAAAAAGCTACAGACGGAAGAGGTTTATGACTGGGATATTGATGATTATCTGGAATATCAATATCGGGCACTGGAAGAAACAGATGGAATACAGGTGATCCGGAGAAGTGATTTTCCCAGGCATATTTTCCAGCCATTGAAAAAATGGATTCAGGAAGATGGTACCTACCTTTTGTGGGTAACAAATCAGGGAAAGCTGTACTTCAATTGTATTCTGGTGGTAAGAGAGAATAAAATAAAGATACTGACCACATCTGGCCGGTATGGTGATGACTGGGAGGATTTAGAAAAGGTAAAAAAGAATCTGGAAAAAGAATTTTATGATTTGTCCTGTCATGTTATAATAAAAGATGGGAATTTCTGACAATAATAACATAAAAAGGGAAGGTGACCCGGAATGAGAAAATGGATTGGTAAATTTAAAACAATTTCCATACAAAAGAAAATGGCAATTGCGATGTTAGTTACGCCTGTTTTGTCCAGTTTGATCATTCTGGGTTTTTATTATAACTATACAAGAGAGTTTTATCGTGAAAAGGTGGCCATATTTCAGGAAAACAACCGTAAAAATATGACTGCCAATGTGAATAATATTCTGCGTCAGATTGATACGGTATCGGATCAGGTATTGGGGCTTGCAGTTTTGTCTTCTGAATTTGAAAATTATTCGGAAAAAAGTACATATGACCGTTTGCTTTTGTATCGGAAAATAACATCTCAGCTTACAAATATCTGCATCTCAAATGATACTATAGACAATATTTATATATTGGATTTTGATGGAAATGGTTTCAGTTCCAACAGCGAGTGGAATGAAGAGGTTTATAAAGAGGAGCTGGCAGAGCCTTTGTCCAGGGACCAGCAAGGGAAAACAGTGATTCTCCCACCTCACAGGGCAGCTTACAGATACCGCGGAAATGGAGATAAAGCTCCCTATATGGTCAGTATGCTGATTTATTTGAACAGATATACACAAAGTGGTGCAATCGGACTGATCCAGATGGATATTCCCTATGAAAAGATCAGAAAGTCAGTGGAATTGCTGGAAATGACCCAGAGTGATTTTTCTTTTATTGTAGATGAAAACGATTATCTGATTTATGCTCCTGATTCCGCAGATATAGGGAAAAAGGCCAGTAATGTTGTTTACGGAAGTTATAATCTGGGTGGTCTTTGGGAGAAAGTCAACGCAGATTATAAAAAAGAAAATAATGGAGAACAAAGTCTGATTAAAAAGGTTGCCCTGTTTAATAAAAAGTGGTATCTGATTCAGGTGAACAGTGATGTCATGTTTCGGGAGGAGCTGGGAAAGATTCAGAATACCTGGCTTCTGGTATTTGTAATCTGTCTGTTATGTGCTCTCGGATTGTCTCTCAGCTTATCCCACAGCATAACAAAGCCCATTGCAGGCCTGATCAAAAGTATGGGAAAAGTCAGTCAGGGAAATTTTAATATTCAGGTAGAAAAGCCAGATAACAAAGATCTGGCAGAATTAGTGGAAAGCTTTAACACCATGATTCTGGAAGTGGATGTTCTGATGAAAGAAAATATTCAGAAAGAGCATGAAAAAACCAGAATGGAAATGATGGCGTTAAATGCAAAGATCAATTCCCATTTTCTTTATAACACTTTAAATACCATTAAGTGGCAGGCCATTTCCCAGAGTCAGATGGATATTGCCAACAGTATTGTGGCGCTGACAAAAATTCTGGAATATAGCTGTAAAAACACCCTGGATATGGTCGCACTTAGAGAAGAGATCCAGTTTATTGAGGACTATATTTATATTCAGAACATGCGGTATGGCAGCAGTGTTGTTGTCAAATATCAGATTGAAGATGACTGCAGAGAGTGTCTGGTGCTGAAAATGTTATTGCAGCCAATTGTGGAAAATGCATTGATTCATGCTTTCGACAATAGCGGAGAGGGAAATGTAATTACAGTTACATGTAAGAAAAATAAGGGACATATGAAGATTTCCGTGTATGACAATGGCCGTGGCTTTCAGTATGAAGGCTTTGACAAGCTTACGGGAATAGGCCTGAATAATATAAAAGACAGACTGGAGCTTAATTTTGGAACAGAATCAGAAATGCAGATTTATAGTGTAATAGGAGAAGGGACCCGTGTGACAATAGTATTTCCGATTGTTGAGGGAGGAAAAGCAGCAGATGAAAGTCTTACTGATCGTAGACGATGAAGCCTATGCAAGGCAGGCCGTGGCAAATACGATTTCGTGGGCCGAGCATGGAGTGGAAGTTCATCAGGTATCCAGCGGAAAAGAAGCACTGGAATTTATGGAAAAACGTACAGTAGATGTGTTGATGACAGACATACGTATGCCGTCAATGACAGGTCTGGAGTTGTTGGAAAAGGTTTATCAGAATGGCTGGTCTCCAGCAGCAATTGTTCTTAGCAGCTTTAATGAGTTTGAGCTTGTGCGCAGTGCCATGCAGCTTGGTGCAGAGGATTACCTGTTTAAACCAACTATGATGCCAACAGACATTTTGGAGTCAGTACAAAGAGTTCTGGAAAAGAAAAAAGAAACAAAGAAAAAGGCAGTTCAGGCTATTTCTAAAAAAGAAATATTGGAAAGGTTTCTTCAGGGAGAAAAGGTTTCCAGGGAGAAATACGGAATTTCAGAGGAGCAATGGCAGGAACTGGAGACAACGGAGTATGCAATTGCCAGTGTCCGATTGACGAAATATCAGGATTGTCTGGTGAGAGTGTTTGGGGACGACCTGAGTCTTATGCAGTTTTCCATTGGAAACGTGCTGGAAGAGGTTATGGGAACGGAGTATGAATGTTTTCTCTATCGGATTAATTACAAGGAATATGCAATTATCTGCTGCAAAACAGAAATTCTTGAGCAAAACAGCTGTTTTATTGATGGGATTTATAACAAGCTGAATTCAGGATTTACGTTCCTGAAGCTGCATTATCAGATTGAAGTTGTAGCAGGTATCAGTAATCTGGTGCAGGGAGCAGAAGCTTTGAATCGAAGCTATGCTTTGGCAGTGGAGCTATGTGCAACAGCAGATTCTGAAGTAAACAAGATTCGTTTTTCCGGCGCACTGGATATTTCCGGTTCAATGAAAAGAGAGATGGTGCAGGCACTGAATTATATTGGTGAAAATCTTGGGAATAAAGAGCTTTCCCTGCAGATGGTAGCTGAAAAAATTGGTGTGAGTAAAAACTATTTCAGTAAAATTTTTAAGGAAAGTACAGGAGTTAAATTTGTAGATTATATTACCAAACAGAGAATGGAACAGGCCAGAAATCTTTATCTGAACAGTGATTTGAAAATATACGAAATTGCAGAACTGGTTGGATATTCGGACTGGCATTATCTTTATAATCTTTATAAGAAGATTTACGGACATTCGCTGTCAAAGGAAAAAGAAGGGAAGAAATAGAGGGGAAAAACATATGTCTTGCCACAAGAATTTAATTATGCGGCAAGACATATGCGTGTAAAGACATATTCAGGAATTCTCCACAGGCAGCATAAGCGCTATCGTGCTGCCTGTTTCGCTGCTTTCCAGCACATTTACGGTTCCCCCGTGCTCTTTGGCAATGGAGTCAACCAGCGCCAGCCCCAGTCCGGCACCTCCCATGGCCCGGCTGCGGGACTTGTCTACACGGAAAAAAGGATCAAAGATTTTTTTTTGATTTTCAGGTGAAATACCGATGCCGGTGTCTGTTACCAGGACCATAGCCTGCCCTTTTTCCTGTTTCACAGAAACGGAAACTGAACCATGGGGGCGATTATATTTAATGGCATTTTCCACCAGATTGTAGACTGCACGATAAAGAAGTACATAGCTGCCGGTGACATCGGTATGCGAATCCTGACTGGCGCTGTCATTAAAATGAATGGAAATTCCTGCTTTTTCTGCAACTGGGTCCAGGTCGCAGAACACCTCATCGACAAGCTCTTCCAGCGTAACCTGATCCGTTCGTGGAACAGATTTCAGATTTGTCATGTCAAGAAGAGTTCCCACCAACTGGGAAAGCCTTGCTGTCTGTTCTTTAATCATGGTGAAAAGCCGTCTGTATTCAATTATTTCCGGTTCCTGCTTTTTCTCGAAAACTTCCAGGTTGGTCTGCAATACTGCTAGTGGTGTCCGCAGCTCATGAGCGGCATTTGCAGAAAACTGTTTCTGTGTACTGAAGGCATTGTCCAGCCTGGCCAGCATTTCATTGAAAGAGCTGGTCAGCTGTGCAATTTCATCCTTTGAATTGGGAACTGCCAGCTGAGTGGAAAGGTTCTGAGCCTGAATCTGACTGACTTCGTTGGTTAGCTTCTGCAGTGGTGTGAGGGTCTTTTTCGTAAGAAAATAAGTACACACACTGGAAAGAAGAATAATGATCGTGGTTGCAATAACACTTCGGAGAAGAAAAGCCTCTTTGGTTTCCTGGATTTCCTGCTCAAACTGAGGAAAAAGGGCTTTGGGATCTACATTAAAGGTAATGGGGGAATCTCCATCCTGGGGATCCACCTTGATCATGTAATTCTGCAATCCGTCCATTCCCGATACGGCGGAATGACTGATGAAAAAATACATAAGAACGCAGGAGATGATCATCAGTAAGGACAGCAATAAAGTGAGTTTCAGCTGAAGTGAGGTGTGGAAACGTTTTTTTATCATCTGTATTCCTCCAATATATAGCCCTGGCCAATTTTATTCTGAATAGGGTCAAATCCAATTGCAGTCTTTAGTTTTTTTCTAAGAGATGAAATGTGCACACGGATGGAATTGCTGAAAGTATTTACGCTTCCATCCCAAATGTGTTCGATCATTTCTTCCGGTGAAATGACCCGGTTCTGGTGGAGCAGGAAATATTCCAGAAGGCTGCTTTCTTTTCTGGTAAGGGAAAGCGGCACTCCATTTACAGAAGCTTCTCTTGTTCTGGTATCAAAGGTAAGCTGATTCCATTTCAGGCATACATCCTCTTGAACAAATTTCCGCCGGGTAAGGCTTCGGATTCTGGCTTCCAGCTCCTGGAAGTGAAAGGGCTTGGTAAGATAATCATTGGCTCCCAGATCCAGACCGTTTACTTTATCTTCAATCTGATCCCGGGCGGACAGGATCAGAACCGGGGTATTGGTATTGTGTTCCCGGAATTGGCGGAGAATTTCCAGACCGTCCGTGCCGGGAAGATTCAGATCCAGCAGGATCAGGTCATAATTTTCTGTCATACACAGGCAAAGCCCCTCGTCTCCATCGAAACAGATATCTGTTTCATAACCATCTATGCGAAGTCCCTCCGCAACAGAGCGGCAGAGCTGTTCTTCGTCTTCTATAATTAAAATGTGCATATTGTCTCCTTTCATAATGTGGTTTTCTGATAGACAGAATTATTTTTACGTACTTCAGTTGGTGTGGCACAAAAATGCTCATAAAAAACTTTTCGAAACAGTTTATAATTAGTGAATCCGTGGCGCTCCAGAATGACAGAAATTTTATCATTTGTGGATACCAGATCCTGATAAATATGGGAAATACGGATGTCATTCTGGTATTCCAGAAATGTTGTTCCCATACATTTCTTAAAAAACCGGCAGAAATACTTAGGATCAAACATGGCAATCCTGGAAATTTTAGTAAGGGAAATGGCTCTGTTATAATTGCAGTGAATGTAATCCAGAACAGGCTTTAGTTTTTCCAGATTCTGATTTTGCCTGCTTGTGGAATCTGCTGTAAATCTGAAACTGAAATTGTGATAAAGCTGATAAAGCACGTCAAAAAGAAGCGTGTTAAACAACAGCGGTGCTCCGTCTGGTTTTGTATCCATTATAAACTGCATTTGCTCCAGTTTTTCTTTAAATTGATCTATTTGTGTTTTTTGTCTGTCCCATTCTGGCTGAGAAGCTTGTCTGGGAGTTTCTTCAAGCTGAAAAGTCAGCTGGGAGGCATCGGGAACAAATCTTTCCAGAAACAGAAGTGGAATCTGAAATACAATGGCTTTGTTTGGACGTGTACATAAAGTGGAATGTATCCTGTTTGGCTGTATCAGCGTACATTGCCCAGACCTAAGATTTCTGGAAGTGCCTTCTGTATTTACTTTCAGTTCGCCTTCCTGTAAATAGAGAATTTCAATGGCGTCATGCCAATGAGGCGGCACATAGCTTCCAAAATCCACCGATGTATAAAAACGCACATTTGTCCTGAAATCAAGAGGAATCACTTCATAATTTGAAGTCGTGATCACTTTTTTCATAACTGTCTGACTCCATAAAAAAGAGAATATTAACCTATTACTTAGATACTATCATATCTGGAAATTTGAGAGCAAGTAATTTATTCTAAATTTATAAAAAACTGTTCGAGGGCAACATTCTGCGAGGCGATTCCCGTTCAGTCCGTGAACAGCAACTGATAATAACAATATTGACATTTTTGTACAGACATTTTTAAGAAAGAGAGGTTTTTCCTATGATCCAGAATCCAATTTTACCCGGTTTCCACGCCGATCCATGTATCTGCCGCAAAGGCGACGACTTCTATATTGCAGTATCCTCCTTTGAGTGGTTCCCAGGAATCCCCATTTATCATTCAAAGGATATGAAAAACTGGGAGCTGTATTCCCATGCTCTTACCAATGCGGAAGAGCCTGACTTAAAAAAGCTGCCAAGTGCAAAAGGAATCTGGGCACCTTGCCTGACCTACTGTGAAGCAGATGATCTGTTTTATGTAGTATATGGTGTAATGAATTCTATGAATGCCAGATATTTTGATGTAGATAACTATCTGATCACAGCAAAAGATCTGCGCGGCCCCTGGAGTGAACCGGTTTATCTTCATTCTTCCGGTTTTGATGCTTCTATGTTTCATGATGATGACGGCAAAAAATATATTGTGGCTCTTGAATGGGAGACAAGAACAGAATACGAGAAACCGGGTCCGATCTGCATTGTAGAATATGATCCGGCACAGAAAAAAGTAGTGGGAATGCCAAAAGCTTTCTGGAGAGGAGGTACAGACCGTGGTTGTATTGAGGCGCCTCATCTGACTAAGCGTGGGAATTACTACTATATAATGTGTGCTGAAGGCGGAACGGGCTATTATCATAGCGTGACAATGGGACGTTCTGAAAATGTATGGGGACCATATGAGGCTGATCCATGTAACCCAATTGTAACTTCTGTTCCGGAAAATCATAACGAACGTGCTGATTGGGATCACTTGAAGCCTCGCTATTATAATCCGGAGAGTAAGCTTCAGAAATCAGGTCATGCCAGTTATGTGGATCTTCCGAACGGAGAAACCTGGCTGGTACATCTCACTTCCAGACCTTTTGTTCCGGAGCTTCGCTGCACTCTTGGCCGTGAAACTGCCATTCAGCGAATGAAATGGACAGAGGATGGCTGGCTTCGAATGGAAAATGGAGGCAATATGGCCCAGGAGTTTGTGGAGGAGAGTAAGCTTCCCGAGTATCCGGTGAAAAAGCTTCCGCAGAGGGATGACTTTGATTCTGAAACTCTTGGAATCGGTTATTATGCGCCTCGCATTGATCCTGTGACTTTTGTTGACCTGAAAGCAAGACCAGGCTGGATTCGCCTGCGTGGTCAGGAATCCGGCTGCTCTTTGAATAAGACAAGTATTTTGGCAAGAAAGCTGACAAGTGTACAGGCAGCGGTAACGACAAAGGTTGATTTCACTCCGCTGAGTTACCAGCATACAGCTGGCTTGATTCTTTATTATGATAATATGAATTTTGTATATTTGTATAAATATTTCAGCGATACGCTGAATCACAGTGCGATTTCTGTTATGCAGGTGGAAAATGGAATAAAACGGGAATTCCCGGAAGCAAGGACTTTTGTGGAAGACGGACAGGACATCTGGATGCGGCTGGAGATAAAGGGCAGAAAATCCTGTTTTAAGTGGTCGCTTGATGGAGATACCTATAAAGAAATCGGACCATGCTTTGATACTACGAAATTTTCGGATGAGTATTCTGAGTTTGGTGAATTTACAGGAACCTTCGTAGGAATCACCTGTGGCGACCGTATGCTTCATCAGCACACAGCTGATTTTGACTTCTTTGAATATGTGGCAGATGAAACTGTGGATATAAAATGATAAAGGAGAAATGAGGAATGGTAAAACGTAAAGTTAGAATTGAGAATATGAAAGATGTTGATACATTTAATAAGTTATGTTCTAAATTCGATTGTGATATGGATTTAATCAGTGGAAAATATTATGTAAACGCAAAATCTATTATGGGAATCTTCAGTCTTGACCTGGAAATGCCATTAGAGCTTGTGGCAGATATGGAAGATGAAAAAATAGTTGATAATGTTTTTAAGGAGTTTCTTGTTTAACAGCCTGAAATAAATGGTTTTTTCAAAAAAATAAAATTCTTAACACAGATTTTATAGGAAAGATGTTAAAATACGTTCAGACAAATAAAAAACGCTGAAAGGAAAATTAAAATGATGAATAAAAAAAGACTTATGGCAATTCTGGCAGCAGGAGTTCTGACCGCAACATCTTTCAATCCCGCTATGATCAAGGCTGAAAGCGTATCCGCAGAGGAAGCCGGCATGGCAGTTCCGGCAGATGCAGCAGGAGTAGCAGTTTCTGCAGATGAGGCCGGCGCAGCAGTATCAGCAGACGAAGCAGGCGTAGTGGTAGCCGGTGACGGTTCTGAGACAGCTGTTTTCTCTGGAGATGGCACACCTGTGAAAAAAACAGTAAAAGCAGCAGATATTAATATGAAGGTGCAGGATTCCTACGATTTCCCATTCCTTGGCTTAAAGGCAGTCCTTCCGGAAGAACTGAAGAAACAGATAGAAAACTCCGATATGCTTATGATCACAGAGGAAGAATGGAATGATGACATGACCGGCTTCAAGTATGCCTTTTTCCACTGGAATAAGCTTACTGAGGAGCAGAAAAACGAAGATGTAAACCTTCTTGGAACCGGTTATGAGGACTGGCTTAAGAGCATCGAAAGAGTTGGTACACTTGGTGTTTACAGCAAGGATGTGATCGATGATCTGGATTCCATCACAGGCTGTAACGAGCACAAAGAGCTGGGAACCAGCGAGGATGGAAATTATAAGTACTATCTCAGCATTAATAAAGATGCTGAATCTGATTTAACAGATGAGATTGAAAAAATCGAGACTACAATTACAGAAATGACAGCATTTGATCCAAATAAATCCGTATTTGATATGCCAGCAGAAAATGCCAACCCGGATGCAGAAAATGTAGGTGCATTTGAGACAACGGATATTGATGGAAATGCTTATACAGAAAAAGTATTCAGCGACTATGACCTGACTCTTGTAAACTGCTTTACAACCTGGTGCTCTCCATGTGTAAATGAAATGCCAGACCTTGACAAGCTTTATCAGGAAATGAAGGAAAAGGGAGTGGGCGTAGTAGGAATGGTTATCGATTCTGTAGGCGAGGACGGAACAACAGATGAAGATATTGTGAAAAAGGCTCAGATTCTCAAGGAAAAAACAGGAGTTACCTATCCTCTTCTGATTCCAGATGCAGGAAACATGAATGGACGTATCAGCGGTCTCAGCAGTTTCCCGGAATCCTTCTTTGTAGATAAAGATGGAAACATTGTAGGTGATCCGATTATGGGCAGCAGAAGTCTGGAAGACTGGAAAGCAGCTGTAGAGGATGCCCTGGAAAATATCAAAGCAGGAGAATAAGCATATGAAAAAAATCGCCGAATCCAAATGGACCGGAATCGCCCTTGCAGCGGTGGGGATTCTGATGATGGCCTTTGGTATTTACCGGGGTGAAATGGAAGTTGTTTTTACAAAAGCTGTAAATATCTGTATGGAGTGTATTGGAATTGGATGATAAGAAAATGAACATAAAAAACTGGCCCAGACATACCATACAGGCACTTTGGGCGCTGCTTACAAATTCACATTTATCTGGATTTGTAACTGGAAAAATATATACAGGAAAGCTGAAAAATGCCTGTGTTCCTGGACTGAACTGCTATTCCTGTCCCGGGGCAGCAGGAGCCTGTCCCATTGGTTCCTTACAGGCTGTGGTTGGAAGCTGGAACTTTAAATTTGCCTACTACGTAATCGGATTTCTGATTTTCGTAGGTGCGATCCTGGGAAGGCTGGTGTGTGGTTTTCTCTGCCCCTTTGGACTGATCCAGGACCTGCTGAATAAGATTCCTTTTCCAAAGAAAATCCGTACCTTCAAGGGGGACAAGCTTCTTCGAAAGCTGAAATATGTGATTTTTCTGGTGTTTGTAATCCTGCTTCCCCTGTTTCTCACAGACATAATGGGGCAGGGAGCACCCTATTTCTGTAAGCTGATCTGTCCGGCCGGAACGTTGGAGGGCGGACTGCCGCTGGTACTTTTGAACAAGGCGATGCGCGGTGCCATTGGCTGGCTGTATATATGGAAAAACACAATTCTAATCGTGACAATTGTTCTTTCCATTATCATTTACAGACCATTTTGCCGTTATATTTGTCCGCTTGGCGCGTTTTATTCCGTATTCAATAAGGTTTCCATTTACCGTTACCGGGTAGATATGGAGAAATGCGTTGGCTGTGGAAAATGTGCAAAGGCTTGCCAGATGGCGGTCAATCCTGTGGAAAACCCCAACAGTCCGGAATGTATCCGTTGCGGACGGTGTAAGCAGGCATGTCCAGTACACGCCATTGCGAGTGGGTGCAAGAGATAATAGGGATTCACTTTATGTATGTTTTATAAAAAAAGCTTACTGCAATTTAGACATGGAAAAATGTATGTTTAAGTTGTAGTAAGCTTTTGGTATTTATGGAGCTCTAGAGCCTGTCTGCTGGGGGCATATCAGGAAATACTCTCAATCACTCCGCGGAGATAATCGTAGCAGATCTTAAGATTTTTCTCCCCCTCTTTGTCCAGCGGAATCTGCAAAGTGCGCTCCACGCCGTTTCGGGAAATGACGCATGGAAGGCTCATTGCGATTCCCTCCAATCCATATTCCCCTTCCAGGACAACGGAGGCTGGTACTATAGCGCGCTCATTTCGCATGATAGCACCCACAAGACGACATACGCTAAGGGCGATACCGGAGCTCGTGTAGCCCTTCAGTTCTACAATATCCAGACCGCTGACCTTCACCTCGTGAAGCAGCTTTTCACAGTCAATTGGCTCCTTCAGGCCAAACTGTTTCTGAAAATCATGAAAAGGAATTCCTACTATATTAACTGCATTCCATGGGATAAAGCTAGTGCCGCCGTGTTCGCCCAGAACGAAGCCGGTGACATTTTTTGCATCTACGCCGCAAAGGTCGGCTAGCATTTTATTGAAGCGGGCGGTGTCCAGGAGCGTACCGGTACCGATCAGAAGGTTTCGGGGATAGTTGAATTCCTTCTGTGCGATAAAGGTAAGAATATCCATAGGATTTGAAACATTGATAATAATGGCAGAACGGGTGTAAGTGGTGATCTGTGTCATGATCTCCTTCATCACCTGTACATTGGTCTGCAGCAGCACCATGCGGTCACGGGAGTTGCCAGGCTGAATGCTGGGACCGGCAGTGTTGATGATGATCTGGGCGTCCTTACAGTCTTCGTAGGTTCCTACGCGGATGTTGGCGTTGGCACTATATGCGAAGGCTGTGGTGTGGCTGGCATCTAACACAACCCCCAATGCTTTTTTCTCATTTCTGTTTATGACAACAATCTCATCTGCAAGATTCATTCGAAGAAGAGAATCCAGAATGGCAGATCCCACATGACCTGCGCCAATCAGAACAATTTTTCCATAACTTATATTTTCCATGATGTCAGGCTCCTTTAGAAACGTAAACTTTCATATATGGTGATGTCACCGACAGGCGACATGTCCGTTTTGAGAATAAGAATAGCACTTGTGTGATGCAGAAACAAGAGAATTTTGGATTGCACTGTAAAAAATACGGAATGATAAAAATGAAAACGATTTTCATATTGACTTAAAAAAAGAATCTGCTATAATATGAAAATGATTTTCAAATTGGAGGCGTAAGCGATGAGTGAAAAAGTACAATACCGTACCAGGCAGATCACAGAGCTGGAGAATTATCTGTGTTCTATGGAAGGAAAGCATGTTACGGTCAGCGATATATGTAAATACTTTAAAAGCCAGGGCATTTCTGTTGGAACCACAACCGTGTACCGCCAGCTAGACCGGATGGTGGAGCAGGGGCTGGTTGCCAAATATGTGGTAGATGGTACAAGCAGCGCATGCTTCGAATATCTGGGACATGAGGAGCACTGTCATAAGCATGTATGCTTCCACTGCAAATGCGAGAAATGCGGGAAAGTGATCCACCTGGAATGCGAGGAGATGACACATCTGGGTGAGCATATGCTGGCAGACCATGGATTCCAGTGGGACTTTACACGGACGGTGTTTTATGGAGTCTGCGAGGAGTGCCGTGGAAAATAGGTTCTTGTGGAGTGATTTGTATTTTGAAGTGAAGAGGTTCATTATGTATAAATTGAAAAATAAATTTAGGCAGCTTTTTCTGACAGCTGCCACAGTTGGTGTTGCCTGTCTTCTTGCTGGCTGTGGTGTGGGCGCGTCCGCGGCGGGAGCTGAGAGTTCAGACGTGACCGAAAATCAGCGTGAGGGGAATGGCAGCGGTGGGAATTTTGACAGTTCAGACAGCCAGAAGCTCCAGGTAGTGACCACCATTTTCCCGGAATATGACTGGGTTAAGGAAATCCTGGGTGATCAGGCAGACAACGTGGATCTTACCCTGCTTCTTGGCAACGGAACAGACATGCACAGCTTCCAGCCCACCATGGCGGATATCCTGAAGGTATCCACCTGTGATGTATTCATTTATGTAGGAGGCGAATCCGATTCCTGGGTAGCTGATGTACTGAAAGGTGCTGGAAACCCGGACCGAAAAGCCATCAATCTGATGGAAGTATTGGGTGATCAGGTGAAAGAGGAAGAAGTTGTAGAGGGAATGCAGGACGAAGATGGGCATACCCATGTAGAAGCTGATTCTGCCGATGCCCATGATAGCGATGCAGATTCAGATAAGGAGAGAACAGAAAGTGAAGTGACGGAAGATTCTTCACATGATTCTGAGAGGCATTCCCACGATGAGGGGACGGATGACGACTTAGAATACGACGAGCACGTCTGGCTGTCCCTGAAAAATGCTTCCTTATTCTGCAACACCATTGCCAGCACCCTGGCCGACGCAGACCCGGAACACGCCCAGCTTTACCAGCAGAACGCTGCGGCCTACGAAGAAAAGCTGGCAGCCCTGGATCAGGAATACCAGGCCACAGTGGACAAATCCCAGTTCAAAACCCTGCTTTTTGCAGACCGTTTTCCATTCCGTTATTTAACGGATGATTACAACCTTACCTATTACGCTGCCTTCACCGGCTGCTCTGCAGAGACAGACGCCAGCTTCGAGACCATCACGTTCCTGGCTGGCAAGCTGGATGAGCTGAAGCTCCCGGTGGTCCTCACCATCGAGAATTCCGACCAGAAAGTAGCGAAAGCAGTGATTGAAAATACAAACACTAAGGATCAGAAGATTTTGACATTAAATTCCATGCAGTCCGTGACAGCCCAGGACGTGGAAGAAGGCACAACCTATCTTTCCATTATGGAAAATAATCTGCAGATCCTGAAGGAGGCATTATGAGTCTGATCACCTGTGAGAACCTCACATTAGGATATGAAGGAAAAGCAATTTTGTCCGGGCTGAATTTCACCGTAAATTCCGGTGATTACCTTTGCATTGTAGGGGAAAACGGCTCAGGCAAATCCACACTGATGAAGACACTTCTTCATCTTCAGAGCCCTATGAGCGGCAGTATCACTCTGGGAGATAATCTAAAAATCAATGAAATCGGCTATCTGCCCCAGCAGACCGCCCTCCAGAGAGATTTCCCTGCTTCGGTAGAAGAAATCGTGATGTCCGGCTTCCTGGGAAGGATGGGACTTCGCCCTTTTTACAATAGGGCGGAGAAAAAAGAGGCTCACGAACTGATGGAAAAAACCAGGATCACAGACCTGGCGAACCGTTGTTACCGGGAACTTTCCGGCGGGCAGCAGCAGAGAGTGCTTTTGACCAGAGCCCTCTGTGCCACAAGGAAAATCCTCCTTCTGGATGAGCCTGTTTCCGGCTTGGATCCGGTGGCGACTGCGGATATGTACCAGATCATCAACGAATTAAATAAAGAGGACAAAGTAACCATCATCATGATCTCCCACGATATCAGCGAGGTGGCAACCTATGCAAGCCATGTGCTGCATATCGGACAGAAGGTTTTCTTCGGAACAAAAGAGGAATATCTGAAAAGCAAGATCGGGAAGCGGCTTGTGGACGCTGGAGAGGAGGGAAAAGCATGAGCGGAATATTCGAAAAGCTGGCATTTTATTTCCAGTATCCATTTGTGTGGTATGCGCTGATCGTAGGTGTGCTTATTGCCCTTTGTTCCTCACTTCTGGGCGTGACGCTGGTGCTGAAGCGGTTTTCCTTTATTGGGGACGGGCTTTCCCATGTGGCATTTGGGGCAATGGCCATTGCGTCGGTGCTGAATTTCAGCAACAATATGCTGTTTGTCATGCCGGTAACGGTGATCTGCGCGGTGCTTCTTCTTCGCACTGGACAGAGCACTAAGATTAAAGGGGATGCGGCAATCGCCATGATTTCTGTGGGCGCTCTGGCGGTTGGTTATCTGCTGATGAATGTATTTTCCACAGGCTCCAATATTTCCGGAGATGTATGCAGCAGCCTGTTTGGTTCCACTTCCATTCTGACGCTGACCACAGCGGAGGTGTGGCTGTGCGTGATCGTGTCTGTGATCGTAGTGGCACTGTTTGTGGTATTTTATCATAAGATTTTTGCCGTTACCTTTGATGAAAATTTTGCAAAAGCTACTGGAACCAAGACAGATGTTTATAACCTGCTGATCGCGGTGATCACAGCGGTGATCATTGTGCTGGCTATGAACCTGGTGGGATCCCTGCTGATCTCAGCCCTGATCATTTTCCCGGCATTGTCGGCTATGCGGATCTATAAACGATTTGGCGCGGTGATCATCTGCTCTGCGATTTTATCTGTGCTGTGTGCATTCCTGGGAATTATTGTTTCCATTCTGGGTGGAACGCCGGTAGGTTCTACTATTGTGGCTGTGGATATTGTGGCATTTCTGGTGACAAGCCTGGTTGGGAAGATTTTGGAGAGATAAAATAGAATTACGGATCATTTTATGAGGCGTTTTTTGCGAGGACTGCAGCTTGCAAAGGGCGCCTTGTTTTTACGCGAGCAATGAGCCAAAGCCTGTGCTTGCATGAGAACTTGGCGACTGCCGCAAAAATAAACCAAAATCCACAAAGCATGTTCGGTTTTGTCTTTGAAAAAGGGAGAAGGCTTAGAGAAAATACTAACCAGAGTATAGTGCTTTTTTCAAGAGATAATTCTTATAATATAGTTACAGCAGTTAAACTGGTGCAGATGGGAAACAGCCAGAGTCTGGATGATATGACGGACAGCGAAAAGGTGAAGATCCCAAAAGAGAACCCGTATATCTATCAGCCGGAAACGGACGATCCTGCGGATATTATTGGCTGTTATCTTGGCACTGTAAACCTGGAAAAAGGCTATGAAGTTTCCCTGGATGAAGAAACTGGAACCTTCACAGCTCATTGGGCGGGAGATGAATATTATGATCCCAAGGACTATATTGGAAGCTACAGGATAACGGATGATAACTATATTAACATTCGCTGGAGAGAGGCTGCAAATGAGTACGGTGAAGGAGGATCTTGGAAATCTGGCAGAAGTTATGGCCACTATGGCAAATGATGTAAACAGCGGTCATGTTTTTACCGCCCATATGACGGAGATCACAGAAGGCTCTGAAAACCAGGGGGCTGTGAAATTTATAGACGGGGATTATGAAATTTCCTATAGCTACCAGGTACTCCCAGGAGCAGATCCTATGGTAACACTGACCCGGTATGATGAGGAATATGATTATGAACAGGTGTGTACCAATTATCAGTTGAGGGAGATGCTGTAGAGAATTATTGTAGCTCACTTTGAAAGCTCTGGTTAGCAGCGGCGAAACTGATTTTCAGATATGATGATGGCATCTGGCTGGGCAAGAATAAAGCAGCTGCATTGGTTGAGATTACAACCTGATGCAGCTGCTTTTGCAGGAAAGGAATTAGCATAAATGTTATTTTAGTTCTCGCTTTATAACGGATTACTGGAAAAATTTCACGATCAGTATCACAGCTCCCAGCACTGTCAATACAATACCCAGTGCCCTGTTCAGCGTTTTCGCAGAAGCCTTGTTTGCGAAAACCGCAGCTACCCGGGCGAAGAACAGGGTGCTGAGTGCACACAGGGCCAAAACGGTAAGATCCGGCATGCCGCCAAGATAGAAGTGGCTGGCAGCGCCTGTAAATGCGGTGAAAGTCATAATAAATACGCTGGTTCCAACTGCTGTTTTCAGCTCATATCCAAGCACAGAGGTAAGAATGAGAAGCATCATCATACCGCCGCCTGCGCCAACGAAACCACAGATCAGACCGATCACAATCCCACAGAGGACGGACTGGATGATCCTGGTTTTCTTATCCACTGCCATCATTTTTTCCTTGGTAGTCATGACTGGTTTTACAATAAATTTAATACCAAGAAGCATGGTCATAAAGGTGGAAAAGCTTCCCATTGTATTTCCAGAAACGAACTTGGAAAGGAAGCTGGCAATAAAGGTAAAAAGCATAACGGTGAACATCATCACCAGTCCGTTTTTGATATCCAGATTCTTGTTCTTTCCATACTCATAGGAAGAAACTGCGCTGGCCAGGACATCACTGGCGAGAGCAATTCCGATAGCCTGATAGGGATCCATTCCAAGAAACGTAATGAGCATAGGGCTGATAACCGCCGCCGCGCTCATCCCCGCAAATCCTGTCCCAAGCCCGGCTCCAAGCCCTGCCAGGATACAGACGATAACTGTTGTGATCATAACAAATCTCCTCTCGTTTGTTTCATATTTAAAATATTTTCTCTGAATTTCTGAGCCGTTTTCATGTAAGCAGTCATTTCTTCGTCAGAAATCCCGGTGATCAGCTGTGCCCCGAATTCCCGCTGGATCAGCCGGCCGCTTTGTATGATTTCCTCGCTTTTTTCAGTAAGGATCAGCCGTGTGAGACGTCGGTCACTGGCATCTGGCTGCCTGTGAATATACCCGTTTTTTACCAGCAGATCAACCGCTACCGAAGCAATCCCCGTCCGGATTCCCCGGATTTCACAAATATCCCTTGCGGTGTTATATTCTGGATTATTGGCCAGAAACATAAGTACATCAAAGCTTGTCTGACTGAGCTGATACTTTTTGCAAACAGGCTGGCAGAAGGTCTCGTAGGCTTTCATAGCTTTGGTACTGATGGAAATGAAGTCGATTGGGTTCATGGAGTTTTGGTTCACCTTCTTTTTGTAATAGTCCAGAATTGAATATTCTAATAGTAGAATAAATGACGGGAGATGTCAAGTGGATGTGCGGATTTTTATTATATAGATAAGCGTAGGCGGCTATATGAGTAAGAACATGATAGAGGCACAAGGAAAGTTAAAATGGCCAGAGGTGGAAGTTAGTGTTTCATTTTACGATCACAAATTCTTCACAAAATAATTAGCACTCACCTCTTGATAATGGAAGTTGATTTTTGTCCTGTCTTGTGTATCCCGGAAGTGCCTGTTTTACAGGCTTTCCGGGGCATCAGTCATTTTGTCTGGTATTGTAAAGCAGTGTCAGATTTGTCGTAAATGTCGTAAATTTGTGGTCAAAAAATGATGAGAAATGGAGAGTGCTAATAAAATGAACGCAGGCAGCGAAGCAACTGCGTTCATGAGCAAGTAGCGAAAGCGGATTGCGAATGTCCTATTTATATAACGTACACAAATGTAAATGGATATCTGATCCCGAATCTCACCTATAAATCCGGTGAGCAGATGGAGCAACTTGGCAAGTATGGTTTTCTTCGCAGAGATTATCTGAAAAACCATCGAAATTCAACGTATCAGGTGATGCTTCTGCAGGATACCATTGGAGAGCATCTTCTGGAAGTAGAAAAGGCAGCCAGAGAACGGGAAGAGGTAATTCTGAAACAGTTGGAAGAAAAAGAACCACTGCCGGATAAAGAAGCAGGTCAGATGGCATGGGTAAGAGCTGCTAATCAACACTGCGGAAGAGATTATTCTCAAGGAATTGATTTATGTTTAAATGAAGGTGAAGAGGTCGTGGATTACGACCTCATTATTATATGTGAATATGAAATAGCAGTAGGCAGAATGAAAGAGTTGGGGTAAAATAAGAACATAGATTTTGGAGATTTAAAGAAATCGTTTTGAGGTGTCAATCTGGAACTTCAAAATGGAAAAGTTGCGACAGCGTCGCAACAATTATCGAAAAGGAGGTTGATTTGATGGAAAAAAAACATTCTGAAAAAGAAAAAACAAGTTTGGATTCACCGAGTCCAAAATTAAATAAAAGTATGATTGCTTATCATGAAACAGGAGATTTATTTGCTGATACATGTGAAATCGTGGAGAGTGCACAAAGTATTGCGTATGCGGCTGTCGATACAATTCTGGTTCAAAGGAACTGGTTGTTGGGAAAGCGAATTGCTATAGAGTGTCTGAATGAAAATGGAAAAGCGGACTATGGCAAAAAAACTATGAAAAAGCTATCATCAGAATTAAAAGAAAAATATGGCAAAGGCTTTGACTTTAGCAGTCTTTATAAATATGTGAAATTTCATCAGGAATTTCCTCAAATTTTGGACTCACTGCGTCCAAAGTCTGGGCGTCCCTTGTCATGGACGCATTATAGAATTTTGCTTCAGGAAACATCACCAGAGGCACGAGCATGGTATGCAAAAGAGGCACAGGAGCAAGCATGGTCAGTTCGGACTTTGCAACGGAATATTTCTTCACAGTATTATTACCGCATGCTCATGTCTCAAAATACAGAACCTGTAGAAAAAGAAATGAAAGAACTAACAGCTACTTATCAGGCTGATAAGCTGGAATTTATCAAAAATCCAGTAATAGCAGAATTTCTTGGACTATCTTCTAATACAGACTTTACAGAAAGTGAATTGGAGCAGAGAATTATCACGCATATTCAAAAATTTCTCATGGAGTTGGGGAAAGGATATGCATTTGTAGCGAGACAACAGCATATTCGAACTGAAAAAGAAGATTATTACATTGATCTTGTTTTTTACAATTACATTTTGAAGTGTTTTGTATTGATTGATTTAAAAACGTCGAAAATCACACATCAGGATGTGGGACAGATGGATATGTATATTCGTATGTATGATGAAATGAAGCGAAATGAAGGGGATAATCCAACATTAGGCATTATTTTATGTTCTGATACAGACGAAGATATTGCAAAATATTCTATATTGCATGGGCACGAACAATTATTTGCATCTAAATATAAAACTTGCCTTCCATCAGAAGAACAGCTTCGAGAAGAGATTGAAATTCAGAAGAGATTTTATTATCTACAGAAAGAAGAAGAAAAAGAAAATAAAGATTTATAAAATATGAGTAGAGAAAGGCGTGAGTCATAGAAATGTGGCTTGCGTCTTTTTTTTTGCTTGAAAGGAAGTGATAAGTTTGAACAAGAAGTTTTTGAAGCATTATATGGAAACCAATCCAGAAGGGACAGCACAGACCTATATCTTTCTGGTGGATAATCAGGATATAGCTTTGAATATTGTGATGTCAGGTTATCAGGCATTTTGTCTGGTTCAGGAAGATGACGGATATTATTTCAGTGCAGATTTCTTTATAGAAGAAATGAGAGCTATTCAGTTTACTGGAAGCTACCAGTGTGCCTATCATTATGTGGCTTCCTGTTCAGTGAAGCGGGTAAATGATAAGTTACTGACATTTTTCAAAGACGCTGGTCTTGATGGAAAAGCAGGCTGGCAGTTGTTCAAAGAGAAGGAGTATCTTGGCAAACTGGATAATCAGAAAGAAGTTAAGAAATTACTGGAACAGTATATTCTTCGGTTTGAGCGAGATCCGAAAGAAGAACCGGAACTGAGCCGTTTTCACTTATTTGATGCAAAAGGAAATGTGAAAGGTGTCAGGGATATGGAGATTGTAGATTACCTGGTGGAGAATGTTCAGTTTTTTGTGGTGGGAATCACGCCTTATTATTATGAACACGGCGTTTTCCTGGAAGACCATGATGGGGTAAGAATGAAATACCGTATCCAGAAGCTGATCTATCGAGATCAGGTACAGAGTGGAGTAATCAAAAGAATCTATAATCTGCTGATCACACAGCCAAAAGTCCACAGAGAAGCCTATGAATTAAATAAACAGCCTGTGCGGTGGATCAACTTCAAAAATGGATATTATGATCCGGTTACGGGTGAAATGCTGGAACACAATCCAGATTATCTGACAATCAACCAGATTCCATTTCCCTATTATCCAGAGGATTGTGAGCAGGTGTTGCAGGGTGGAGAAAATATCAAAAAGTACCTGGCATCGTCTCTTCCTAACAAAGAAGAACAGCAGACATTCTGGGAGTATTTTGGATACTGTATGACCCAGGATACGCAGTTTCAAAAATTCCTTACGTTGAAAGGAAATGGTGGAACTGGAAAGTCTGTGGCAGTATCGCTGATCCAACATGTGGTTGGAATCACCAATATGTCCAGCATTTCTTTACAGGATTTAAATAAACGATTCTATGCGACTGGAATGTATAACAGTGATAAGCGAGAATGTAATAGACTTTCCGTTTCTTCACAGAAAATAAAAGATTTATGAAAACCTTGTGAATTTCCTTGAAAATTTATTTTTTCAAGGAATTTTCAAGGTTTTTCTCATATAATCGTGCCCGTAAAAAATTCTGATTAAGAAAGGGGCGCAGTCAATGAAAAGAAAGCAGATAACTGCAATGATAACAGCAATGACAATGGTGCTGGGAATCACAGCATATGGAGCAGGAAACGTAAGCGCAGAGCAGGAGAATAAAGAACAGACAGAAATTGAAAGTACCTTAAATATTTCAAACAACGATGAAATTACATGGAGTTATGACAGCCAGTCAGATTCCTGGACAATGTCCGTAACATGCGCAGTTGCAAATCCGGAGCTGCCGGATTATCAGGGCGTTTCTGTAAATGTTCCTGGTGCATATGTAAAAGGAATTGATACAGATGGGGACGGAACGGAGGATGTAACGGGGAAAACTTATTCGGAAGAAGTAAATGGACAGCTCGTGATTGACGATAGTGCCCAAATTACGAATGCAAACGGACAGACCTATACTGCATCTACAGCACCGGTTATTATAAATACAGGAGCAGCAGGGTATAGTGCACAGGAAAATCAAAAGGCATCTTCCGGCAATGCGGCATATGGATATATCAATGTGGCTTGTGGAAACCGTGGCAAACAGAGTACGGCAACGGATGAGAATGGGGAGGAATATTATACCGGCGATGCACCGCTCTGTTTGGTGGATCAGAAAAATGCAATCCGTTTTGTAAAGTATAATATCATTCTTGGAAACCTTCCGGGAAATACAGAATATTTCGTGTCTACGGGAGGTTCCGGTGGTGGAGCACATGCGGCAATGGTAGCAGCAACTTCTGACAATACAGATTATTTCCCATATGAAGTAGAAGCAGGGGCAGTAGGAATCTATCAAAATGAAGATGGAACTTATTCAGAGACCATAGGATCAGAGGATACTGAAATTTCAGATGGAGTATGGGGATGTGTTGCATACAGTGCGATCACTTCTTTACAGGAAGCGGATATGGCAATGGCATTTGAATACTATCTTGATACAGATTATGAATTTAATACGGATTTTCAGAAAAAGCTGGCAAAATACCTGTCTCAGGAATATATGGAGTATATCAATGATCAGAATCTGAGTGTCAGCGAGTCGGCAGTGGACATTGATATCAATGGAGATGGGGATAAGGACGATGTAGTGGATCTGACGATAGAATATGATGGGGAAAAATATGCAGATACAGACGGATACGGTGGGACTTATCTTACGCTTTATCTGAAAGAATTTGAAAAAAATCTGGAATGGTATCTGGAAAATCTGGATTATGCAGATGATTGGACGTGGTTTGACAGTGATGGAAATACACTGAGTGATGAGAATGTGTCACAGATGACAACAGAAGAGAAAGCTCAGGCATTTCTGGAAGGACGATATGCCAAAGGAGAATCCGGACAAAATGCAGGTCCAGGAGGCAGAATGCCAGATGGAAATGGTCCGGATGGAAATGAAATGCCGGGTGAAATGCCGGGTAAAATGCCGGGTGAAAAGCCGGACGGAATACCGGATGGAAATGACTCAGATGGAGAAAAGCCGGAGGGAGCACCAGCCGGAAGTATGCCAGATAGAGAAACTTTGGGTGGCAATGCTCAAGACGACCTGGTTACAAGTGGAATGGGAGATGAGGTCGGAACTCCGGATGCCGGAACTACACAGTCTGTAGGCACAAAAACAGATTCTTCAAGCTATAGCAGCTATGAAGAAATGCTGGAATCTTATGAAAGTGATATCGCCTCTATCGAGGATGGTGACAAATACGGAAATAATATTGTAGACCTGTATAATCCAATCAACTATATTGGAGATGAAGATACAGAAAGCCCGACATGGACCAGACTTGTAATGGGTGCATCCGAAGGTGATATGTCTCTGTTTGCGTCTATGAACATGCAGATTGCATGGCTTAACAGCGGAACAGATGCCAAACTGGAATGGCAGTGGGATGGTGGACATGTTCCGTCTGAAATTTTTGGGGAATCACTGGCACTTTATGTTGATGAAATGTATGGACAATATGTGGAAGGAGCTGCGAAAGTAACAAAAGCAGCGGCGCAGACTCAGACAGAAAACGGAACTGCCACAGAGGCAACAGGAACAAACATCAGCAGTTGGGTATCTTATGAGAATGGAGAGGTGATTTTTACTCTGAAAAATGCAGCTTCGTACAGAACAAAAGGAGCCAGTAAAGCAACTCCGGGATTTGATGTTATGGATTATGGACAGGAAACCTATGAATTTGGTTCTTCGACACAGGATGCGAGACACTTTGACAAGTATGTGATGAAGGTACTGCAGGAAGATGCGGAAACCTTAAGTGAATTGTTTAACTCTGAAGAAAAATAACAGTAAAACGAAAGTTATTTATATTTAAAGGAAGGTGATGAGGTCGTGGAATGCGACCTCATTATTATATGTGAACATGAAATAGCAGTAACAGGAAAAGCAGAGATCAAATGGAATGGGTCCGCCAGGCAAACAATGTGAGAAGCCGGGTAGATGAAATTATTTTAAGTGAATTGGTTTATGTGTAGGAGGGGCTTATGAGATACCGGATTGAATATGCAGACGGAAAATGCTGTAATTTTGCAAACAGCAGAAAAGATTTGTTGGATTGGCTGAAAGCATTGAAAGATGAAAAAATTGTTGATATCCGTAAAGTGTACAAAAACGGTGTCACAGATTCTGTCATGGATAACTACCGCAGGTATCTGGAAAAATAGTTAAGAAGTTAGCAGGTAAAAATATAGATTACGAGATTATCCTGTGATATACGTTAAGAACGAATCTGTGAATAGAAAGCATAGCATTAGATGGTTTTGGCTGTGCATGGAGATCCAAGAAAAGAGGTCATTGCGTTAGGACAGACGTATTTTGCAATCCAGACATACAGACAGGAAGTCGCTGACCACTTTAATGAATTGGATGAAGATAACAGAAGACTTGTTGTCAGGGGAGATATCAAACAATGGAATCAAATGCTGGCAGAGACAGCACATAATGCAGGAGTTATTACAAATGAGGAGTTTGCAATTTTTCAAAATGCCGGATATATGGGACTATACGGTGGATTAGATGTTGATGATATTCATACTCTCGCTTTGCGATTTTATTAATACAATCACATTGAGATTTTAGACGAGAATGTTTTAACGGATTTTCATTAAATAAATGTGAGAATTGGTTTGATGCTTCATCATTTACTAGTTTTACGATATTAAAAAAATCTTCATGATGATATATAGCGATAGCCCTTTATATTTTCGGAAATCGGAAAATAAAACTCGTTCCGATACCTTCGATACTTTCGACGTGAATGGTTCCATTGTGGAAGTTTACAATCCAGCGCACCATAGAAAGACCGAGGCCGGTACCGCCATTTTCTCTGGAACGGCTTTTATCTATGCGATAGAAACGCTCCCAGATTTTGTCCAGGTGTTCCTCACTTATTCCAATACCATCATCTTTCACTTCACCGACAATCTGGTCATTTTCGACCTTCAGGATAACATGAATATGTCCATTTGTTTTTCCGTAATTGATGGCATTGGTTATTAAATTCATCATCATACGCAAAATCAATGTCTGGTCGCCGTTCATAAATAAGTCGTCCTGCTTTTGCAGGGTGATTTCAATATTTTTTTCCTGTGCTTTTGTCTGCAGTTCTTCTATTACAAGTTCGCTTAATAATCCAAAATCCAGTTTTTCCATCAGATGCTGCTCATCCTGTTCGTTTCTGGCGATCATTAACATTTCGCTTGTCAGCTTTGACATTCGTTTTGCCTGCCTTAAGATGACGACAATCTCTTCCTTATCTTCTGCAGATAAGTTTTCATTTTCCAATAAGTACTCACACTGGGAAATGATAACAGCAACGGGAGTCCGCAGTTCATGGGATACGTCTGATGTAAATTGACGTTCCTTCTCAAACGAAAATTCCAAGCGCTCGAACATTTCGTTAAATTTCTCCGACAATTCGTATAATTCATCTTTTGCTTTTGGCAGAGACAATCGTTTGGAAAGATCTTTTCCATTGCTGATGTTTTCAACTTCATCGCAGATAAGATCCACCTGTCTCAATGCCCGCTTGATCATAAAATATCCGATGGCCCCGATCAGAATAATGAGTAATGGGAATACAATCAACAGCATTTTCTCGGATGTCTGCATGAAAAGTTCTATAGAATGTACGGAGGTAATTCCTCGTACCCACATTTCCTCATCATCACCGTAAGTGTAAACTCTGTCATATATCATCCATTTTCGATTTGATCCGGTTATCTTTCGCGGTGTATTCGACTTGAGGATAGTTTCTTCTGGAAATTGGGTTGGAATCGTTCCATAAAGTAAGCGTCCGTTTTTGTCATAAATACAAAACATAATACCGTCATCGTAAAATTCGGTATCGCCGTCAAGATAAAAGGAATCATCCTGAAAATTAATATTTGAAGAGAAACCGGTCACTGCGGCACTGATTTCTTCTTCTGTCGCAGAAATTCCAACCTTATCCACAAAAAGAAGGACGAGAACTAAAATAGTCCCAAGAACTACGGCAATGATTCCAGTGTACCAAAGCGTAATTTTTTTCTTGATCGTTAGCTGTTTCATTCGTTTTCCCTCATTACATATCCGACACCGCGAACAGTGTGGATGAGTTTTTGTTCATATTGTGCATCGATTTTTTTTCGCAAATAGCGAATGTATACGTCGATCACATTGGAACCACCTTCAAAATCAAAGTCCCACGCATTCTGTTCAATCTGCTGTCTTGTCATTACGATATTTTTGTTGCGCATAAGACATTCCAGAACCATAAATTCTTTTGCAGAAAGATCAATTTCATTTCCGGCTCTTGTAACCTTTCTTGTGTCACGATCCAGAATAAGATCTGCTATTTTTAGTTGATTGGATGTAAATTGTGGCTTTCTACGCATCATGACACGGATTCTTGCAAGCAGTTCTTCAAATGCAAATGGTTTGATCAGGTAATCATCGGCACCAAGATCCAGTCCTTTGACACGGTCTTCAATGCTGTCTTTTGCTGTCAGTAACAGAACCGGTGTATCATCTTCTCGTTGCCTTAATTCTCTTAAGATTTCATACCCATCCTTTCCCGGCAACATGATATCAAGAATAATACCATCGTAGGAAGTCATATCGATATAATCCATCGCTTCTAGACCATCCCCACAGGCATCCACACTGTAATGTTCCTTGACAAGCCTTTTTTTGACAATGTTTCTTAAATCATTCTCGTCTTCTACAATCAGTAATCTCATAATATAATTATTATAATACCAATCATTTTCGTGTGCTAGAGTCCTTTGCATATTCCGCAAGAACTGCGCATCCGTTCCAGAGGAACGGAGCGCCATTCCGCTTCAAACTGAGCAAAGCTCAGCAGGTTGATTAATTACTATTGGTTATTCTGCGATC
>NZ_JBQKLL010000018.1:0-69398 GCF_052116245.1 Blautia sp. Sow4_E7 | reverse complement strand
ATGAGCCCGCAGGCATAAAACAGCTGATGCCGTGGAGTGAATTCATAAAGGAAAACTGTTCAGGAATAACAGATACAGAAAAAATACTACCTGAAAATCGAGGGGACCTTCCTATCTGAGGTCTCCTGGGAGTCGTACACGGGTGGTTATTCATCGCTTACGAAGGATAAAAAATGCAAGAAAAAATCATGTTGTGATTTGGTAAAACCATTTGAAGTTTACATACGGTGGCATTTACAGGAGGTTTTACTAAAATACTGTGCTTTTTAGAACAGAAACGGAAGAAAGAATAATAAAAATGTTAGAAAATCTCATTTTTATTTTGCATCGGATAAAGTCACTTGAATTTAGTATGTGAGGGCATTTTTAGAACCTTCTGCGTACCTTGACAATTTCATGAGTTTCCTGACTGGTGAACAGACTTACGCTATGACGTTTCTAATGGAAATTGAGCGAAGAAATAATGACACTCCCGGAGATGGGCGGGCTGCTCAGAGCCTTAGAGCAGTTGCCTGCGTGCAGGCAGAGGTGGTTTGCAAGAGCCACAGCCAGTCAGGGTGAAAAAACAAATCCGGAAAACTTTTTAAATAAAGGCGTATGCCTGAAAGAAAGAGGTGATGAAAGTGAGATATCTGAAAGTGGAAGAGATGCAGCTGATTTACTGGTTTGGCTGTCCAAATCTGAAGAACACAAAGGAAAGGCTGCGGTCTGTTGCTTTGCTTGCGACAAACAACTGTATAAAAAAAAGAATCATCAGGTTATGCAATAAGCTGGAAAGAAGATGTTTGTCAGAACAGTATTCGATGATATATTTCCATATCTGCGAATTGTTTTCGCCTGATGATGGAACCAGACCGCCGGGAACCAGTGCATTAATGGTACCGAATGATGATTGTATGGCAGCATAGCTGCAGAAAGGACAAAAACTATGAATAGAGTTATCTTAATGGGTAGACTGACCAGAAATCCGGAGATCAAATATGCCGGCAAAGACAATGATATGGCAGTGGCTAGATATACGCTAGCTGTGAACCGCAGATATAAGCGTGATGGGGAACAGGAGGCAGATTTTATTTCCTGTGTTACATTTGGCAGGAGCGCTGAATTTGCACAAAAATATCTTCGGAAAGGGATGCGTATCGTAATTGGTGGTCGTATCAGCACCGGCAACTATAAGGATAAGGATGGGAAAACGGTTTATACAACCGATGTCATTGTGGAGGAACATGAATTTGCACAGAATAAGGAGAGCAATCCTTCTTCGGAGCTGGAAAAAGAAACCGAAACCAATCCGGATGGATTTATGAATGTGCCGGATGATGATGAAATCCCGTTTCAGTAAGAGTTATCAGGAAAGAGATTGCCCAGTGCAGTCTCTTTTCTATCAACAGATGGATGATAAGCAGATATATTTGATGCAAAATTGATATTCAACCTAACAAAATCGTGATATAATGAAACTATGTTTGAAGCAGATCAGGAGGTAATGTATGGGTGTAAGCTATAACAGACTGTGGAAATTGCTGATTGATAAAAATATGAAACGGATCGAAATGCAGAATCTGACTGGCATCAGTGGAAATATCCTTGCCCGAATGGGAAAAAATCAGTATGTTTCCATGGAAACAGTCGAGAAAATTTGTAAGAAGCTGGGATGTTCCGTTGATGAGATGATGGAATTTACCGATGATGAAGTATAGGAGGTTGCAGCAATGACAGATGCACAGCAAAGGGCAGCTGCAAAAATATTTGCAAAAAACTGGAAAGACCGGGGATATGAAAAAGGAGACAGCCAGATATTCTGGGTAGAGTTATTGACAACGGTATTTGGTGTTACGGATATTTCCCAGTTTATTTCTTTTGAAGATCAGGTTCATCTTGATCATACCAGTTTTATAGATGGATACATAGAAAAAACGCATGTCATGATTGAACAGAAAAGTATCAACAAGAGCCTGACGGCTGCAATTAAGCAGTCTGATGGCTCCATGCTGACACCGTTTGAGCAGGCGAAGAGATATTCATCAGAATTACCGTATTCGAAACGTCCGAGATGGATTGTGACCAGCAATTTTAAGTCTTTTTACATTTATGATATGGAAAAACCGGGCGGTGATCCGGAAATTATTTTGTTAGAAGAACTGGAAAGGGAGTATTATCGGCTTCAATTTCTGGTGGAAGAAGGGAATACTAACCTTCAGAGAGAAATGGAAGTTTCCATTGCTGCGGGTGATATTGTCGGGCTGCTCTATGATGCACTGGCAAAACAATATGTAGACCCGACAACAGAACGGGCAATGAAAAGCCTGAATATCCTATGTGTCAGATTTGTATTCTGTCTGTATGCGGAGGATGCAGGTATTTTTGGTAGACATGGTATGTTTCATGATTATCTGGAAGAATTTGATGCAAAGCATATGAGAAAGGCCGTTATCGAATTGTTTCAGGTGCTTGACACAAAACCGAAAGACAGAGACCCCTATCTGGAAGAATCTCTTTCTGCGTTTCCATATGTAAACGGCGGCTTATTTGCAAATGAAAATATTGAGATTCCTCAGTTTACAGAAGAAATCCGTCAGTTGCTGCTTGAAAAAGCATCCGCAGATTTTAATTGGTCAGAAATCAGTCCGACTATTTTCGGAGCTGTATTTGAAAGCACATTGAATCCGGAAACCAGACGATCCGGCGGGATGCATTATACAAGTATTGAAAATATTCATAAAGTGATTGATCCGCTGTTTCTGGATGACCTGAAAAATGAACTGGAAGAGATCAGGCAAATACCCGTCCAGCGCACAAAAGAGAAAAAACTGAAAGAATTTCAGAAAAAACTGGCAGGGCTGCGGTGGCTGGATCCGGCATCAGGAAGTGGAAATTTCCTTACAGAAACGTATATCAGTATCCGGCGATTGGAAAATGTAGTTATAAAAGAATTGCAGGGTGGTCAGATTACTTTTGGCTTTGATGGTTCATCGCCCATTCAGGTATCCATTGACCAGTTCTATGGTATTGAAATCAATGACTTTGCAGTTACGGTAGCAAAGACGGCACTGTGGATTGCAGAATCCCAGATGATGAAAGAAACAGAAGATATTGTTCATATGAATTTGGATTTTCTTCCGTTGACAACAAATGCCTTTATTGTGGAAGGTAATGCTTTGCAGTTGGATTGGGAGGATGTTGTTCCAAAAAATCAATTGTCGTACATTATGGGAAATCCACCGTTTATTGGATATTCCTTGCAGAGTAAAGAACAGAAAAATGATATTCTGTCTATTTATATGGATGAAAAAGGAAAGCCATATAAGACTGCCGGTAAAATTGATTATGTTGCAGGATGGTATTTTAAAGCATCAAAATTTATGCAGGGAACAGCAATACGAACTGCATTTGTATCTACCAATTCTATTACACAAGGAGAACAGGTTGCTGGCGTTTGGAAGCCTTTATATGAAAGATTTGGTATTCACATTGACTTTGCCCATAGGACGTTTCGTTGGGATAGTGAGGCGAGCTTAAAAGCTCATGTACATTGTGTAATAGTTGGATTTAGTGTTGCACAAAATCTTAAAAAAAGAAAATTGTATGTAGATGGACGATTCAAAGAAGTTGATAATATTAATGCGTATTTGATAAGTGCGCCAAATGTGTTTATTGAAACTCGTACGAAACCACTTTGTAACGTATATAAAATGACTTCTGGTAATCGACCAGCTGATGGTGGACATTTGATTATTGAGGAAAATGAATATCAGGATTTTTTAGATAATGAGCCAAAAGCGATACCTTATATTAAACGCCTTAGTGGTGCAACCGAATTTATTAATAATAAAAAGCGATGGTGTTTATGGCTTGTAGGTGTTTCACCGGCAGAATTAAGAAAAATGCCGAAAGTAATGGAACGAATTGAATTATGTAAAGCAGACAGATTGACTGGAGCCGATGATAGAAAGAAATTAGCCGAAACTCCTGCTCTATTTAGAGAGACAAAAAATCCAGATACTGCGATAGTTGTGCCGAGACATTCGTCTGAAAATAGAAGATATATCCCATTTGGATTTATAGGTAAGGATATGATTTTGACTGACGCAGCTATGTGTATACCAGAAGCGGGAGTGTACGAGTTTGGCGTATTGGAATCTAATATTCATATGGCATGGGTACGTGCTGTCTGTGGCCGTATAAAAAGTGATTATCGTTATTCAAAGGATATTGTTTATAACAATTTTCCGTGGCCAACACCAACTGAACAGCAGAAGCAGAAAATAGAACAAACTGCACAGGCAGTCCTTGATGCCAGGTCATTGTATCCGGATTGTAGTCTTGCAGATCTCTATGATGAATTGACCATGCCTCCGGAACTGCGGAAAGCACATCATCAGAATGATATAGCAGTGATGCAGGCATACGGATTTACAAAAGGCAGTGAAGCATATAAAAGTGAAGCGGCCTGTGTGGCGGAGCTTATGAAAAGATATGAGCAATTATGTACACAACAGCAAAATAAGAAGGAGCAATTAATTTGAGAAATAAAAAAGCTGAAAAACCAGAATTCCTTAAAATTGTATATTTTGATGAAGACGCTGCACAGGATTACGTTGATGTTACTAATGGGGGACGCCTTGATTGGACGACAGAAGAAAACAAACAAAAGGTAGCCAAAATAGTAGCAGAGATTGAAGCTCAGGCAAAGAGTGGTTTTAACATTTTGAATTATATTAAGGCAACATTTCAGGGAAAGGTAGATGCAAGTGCGGCGGCAGATTTGACAAGTGCTTTTGATAAAACCATAAAAAATACTTTGTTAACAGATTATATACAAGCAGCATATGAAGATAGCCATGTGAAAAAATTCGAAAATAGTGGGGTCTATGCTCCTGAAAATTCAGTGACATTGTATAAAATGGTCAGTTCATATATGACAATCGTGCCTAAAGAAGAAATGCCGATAGATATGGAAAAGCTGAATGAGGCGATATTGGGTGAACGTGGTTACTATGAAATGCTTTTGAAAACTGAAAAAGATAAAAAGAGTGTATTGAGATTTAATCTTAAAGCATTCAAGAATAATTATAATCTTGTCGATTTAAGTAAAATGAAATTGACATATTATGGGATCAAAGTAGGAACCTGTAGCGAGGATAATCTGTCGATTGACAAAGAATTTAATTTCAAACCGGAAGAAGAAAAAATTACAGCAGAAGATATTGTGAATGACAACGAATCTGTATCTAATGAAGAAGAATCGGTATCTAATGGAAAAGATGAATTAAACGTTTATGATATAGTATTGGCAGGTGTGGTACGTGAAAAAGATTGAAATATTTGTAGGATCAGATTCGGCTTTTGAAAAGATTATTCCACAGAATGCAAGAAATCTTCCAGAGTTAGCAACTCAACTGGATGATGATAATAAAAAGATGGAAATGAATGTTATTATTCCAGGTCAGCCCAAGCCAAAAACTCAGAAAAAGCGGAAACCCATTGTTCGAAATCTGGTAATTCATGCTGATGAATATTGCAGTGTCCAAGAGCATGTGATTATAAATTTTATTAATTTTATTTCAAGAGTATCAGTAACAAATATGTATATACAGAACCCGCCAGAAAATATTCGAGAGCAGTTATACCGTGTATTTGATAAGAGCATTATTCACGAAGAACATCAACATTATTTAGAAGTTTCAAAAAATATGTTGCGGACATTTAACAGCCAATATGGGAAAAGAGTAATCGGGCAGGAGAAGGCAAAAAGTAAATTACTGCAGGCGATATATCCTTTAATGGATGGCAAACAAAAAAAGCCGGTTGTTATTTTGTTATATGGAGATTCAGGATTAGGGAAAACGGAGTCGGCACAATATTTAGCAGATCTAATGGGCGGTAAGTTATTAAGAAAGCAGTTTTCTATGTATCAGAATAATGAGTCAGCAAATTATATTTTCGGTGGAAGATATAATGAGAAAAGTTTTGCTCAAGACCTTTTAGCCAGAGATTCAAATGTGCTTTTGTTTGATGAGTTCGACAAGGCTTTATCTGTATTTCACAGTGCATTTTATCAATTATTTGATGAAGGTATTTACGAGGATCATAATTATAAAGTTACAGTAGATAAAGCAATTATTGTATGCACATCAAATTATAAAACAGTTGATGAAGTAAAAGAAAATTTAGGATTGCCAATTTATAACCGTTTTGATTCGATCATTAGATTTGATGAATTGTCAAATGAGGCAAAGAAAAAAATTGCAGAATTGGAAATAAAAAGGTTGAAAACAGATTTTAATATTGAGGATAATAAACTGTTTGAGAAATTGAAAGAAGCTGCTATTACTGCATCAAATGCCAGAGAAATAAAACATTTGGTTAAGGATACATTTTCTCTTTTAGCAATTAGGAAGATATGTAGTGATGCGGAAGAATAAATCTCTTAGCAAAGCTAAGAGCGCACTTCTATACATGCATTTTTAATGCCATGTATCGTGCGTCCTGCGGAGCTGTCTCCCGATTGAAGATTCATTCAATGCGGGAGATATGCGAAATCAAGATTTCGGACAAGGGTTCCCCTTGCGGCACGAGTGCCTATTTTTACATTGTACTTTATGATAAGGAGTGACCAGAATTATGGAAAAGCAAATAGACAGTATTGAAGTAACTTCCTTTGGTCAGGTTTTCCCGAAAAAAGGGACAAATACAAGAACACCATATTCTCATCAGAAAAATGCGATGGAAGCATTGGATAAGATGAATCAAGAATCATCTTTTAGTACTTTAGTGGTGCTTCCTACTGGCGGAGGAAAAACATATACTGCATCTATGTGGTTATTGAAGAATGCGATTGACAGGAAAAAGAAAATATTGTGGATCGCACACCGACAAATGCTGTTGGATCAAGCGGCAGAATCCTTTCAGAAATTTGCATATACAGAAGTGATACCTCATATTTCTTCCTTCTGTTTCCGCATTGTTTCAGGTGCATCCAGTCATGACAGAACCAGTGATATCAGGAAGGAAGATAATTTATTAATTGTTAGTAAAGACAGTATTGGAAGAAATATAGACAGATTAGATCAATGGCTAAAAGGGGAAAAAGAACTTTATTTGATTGTGGATGAAGCGCACCATTCAACTGCTAAGACATATCGAAAAGTGATTGATTATGTAAAGAAAAAAGTTCCAAACGTAAAACTGATTGGTTTAACTGCAACACCTTTCCGTACGGCAGAAGCGGAACAGGGGCTTTTAGCTAAAATATATTCAGATGGAGTCAAAAATGGACAGGTAGTTCATGGTGATATTGGAATTACATATCAGATTGGACTAAAAGAGTTGATTAACAGGCAGATTTTGGCAAAGCCTATTTTTGAAAGCTACTATACAGATGAAGCCTATGGTGATTCACTTGGGGTGGATGCCTGGGAAAGCATTCAACATCTGGATATTTTGCCAGATGAAGTTGCACAGCAAATGGCAGACAGTGCAGCTCGTAATAAGCTGATTGTAGAAACTTACAAAAATAACCAGAAGCAGTATGGGCAAACCATTTTATTTGCAGTCAACGTAGTGCATGCCATTCAGTTGACAGCGCTGTTTAAAAAGGAAGGAATAAAGGCAGATTATATCGTATCTTCAATCAAAGATGCAGTCACTGGAGTAACGATAAGTCGGGAGGATAATGAAAGAAAGCTGGAAGAATATCGTGAAGGCCATTTACAGGTTTTAATCAATGTGAATATCCTAACGGAAGGTGTGGATTTACCAAAAACGAAGACAGTATTTCTTGCAAGACCTACAGTTTCCTCAATTCTGATGACCCAGATGGTTGGACGTGCTTTGCGAGGAACAGCAGCTGGCGGTACATCCAGTGCATATATTGTTTCATTTATTGATCATTGGAATGAGCATATTGCCTGGGTGAATCCGGAGACTCTGTTTGATGGAAATAACGAGTTTCAGGATAGTGATTATGAACAGGAAAAACATGATATCCGTTTGATTGCAATATCAAAAATTGAGGAGTTTGCTTCGATTTTGGACGATTCTGTTGATACATCATTTTTGGAAAAAGTTCCATTTGAACAGCGTATTCCGGTTGGAATGTATGCTTTCACTTATTTGGAAGAGAATGGAATGGATCATTCTTATCAGGTAATGGTATATAATAGCACAAAGATTCCTTATGAGAATCTGATGGATGCTCTTCCAACTCTGTTTAAGAGTTTTGGGGTTACCGAAGAATATTTATCTGATACACAACTTAATGAAATGGAAAGCCAGTGCAGAGATTCTTTCTTCTGTGGTGAAATGGTACCGCCATATGAGAAAAGAGATGTTCTTAATATTTTGAAATATTATGCCCAGTATGAATCAATTCCACAGTTTTATACTTTTGATGAAATTGATAGAAGCAAGTTAGATGTAGGAAGGATTGCACAGCATATCTGGGATGAAGATATGGGAGAACGAAAAAGAACAGAATATATTGATTCTCTTTGGGAGTCAGGGGATGATAATATGCTTCGTCTGTTCTTTGGCAGAAAATTGTATTTCCTGAATCAGATTAATATTGAGTTGATGAAGTTGTCACATCCTGATATATATGACGATGAAAACAACATTCAGTATGGAAGCAGGGCATTGGAAGATCTTCCATTACATGAGATTGGGAAAATAAATCCGTTATTAGAGCAGCAACTTAGAAATGATACGTTTAAAAAGGCAATGGACAAGGATGGAAACTACCATTGTGCAAAATGCGGAATTTCGGATAAATCAAGGATTTTCTTTCAGGTTGACCATATTATCCCTATGAATGCTGGCGGGAAAAGTACTTTGGATAATCTTCAAATCTTATGCCGTCAATGTAATGGGCAAAAAGGGGATAAGTCATGAGGGAGTTTCTCTATTCTGCATTGGATGTTGCAGCAATTATCAGCAGTATGGAACTTGGATGCAGAGATGAAAACGAGATGATTGATTCTATCTGGAATGGTGAAAAATCATTCCTTGTTTCTGAATATAGAAATAATAAACGTAAATTCATTTTAGACGTTTATTACTGGTTGCAGTATTTTTACGAGAAGCCGATACTGGATCAGGAATTCCCTGCTGTATGGCAGGATATGATGACATCCGATAATACCATTGAGCCAGAACAGTATATGAGTGACTTTAGCAACTTAGATTTGTTTTTTAAAAAAATTCGTATTCAGATTTTGTATGGAAAAGGAAACGACTATGTGAGAGTGAAACTTAGAACGCTGCTTAAACATTATGGTTATAAAAGAAGATCACAATTATTGATTCAACATATTAATCGTTGCCTGTATTTTTATCATTTTGAGATAACTGTGCGTGGCGGGATTCCTTGTTTAATAGAGGATGCTACATTAGATCAGATGCTAATATTTCATGTGGTATAGATGTTCATTTTTCAGGAAATTATGTGGCTTCAATTAAAATTGAAAAAATGAAAAGCTGAATTCCAAAACTGTGGAGGTAGGATATGTCGCCAGAAGAGAGAGAACGCTCGTATGAGCATTATAAACAATGGCAAACAAATAAAAACCGATATAAGCATGAATGTGTTGCTTATGTACTCATAGTAGGCGTGGTTGCATTATTTGTACTAAAACATTGGAAGGAACTTTCTATTGGTTTAGTGGTAATCATTGTGGCAGGATGTATTTATCTGTTAGCAATGTTAATCCGTAAATATATTCGAATACAACAGAAAACTGCTGAGATGAAAAAGATTGCAGTAGAAGTTGGAGGTACAGATATCGTGATAGACCATGAAAAGGGAAAAGTCAGTTTTTCTGTACCAGCTGAAAATGCGGATGCAGTTATCAGTGATATTGAAAAAAATATGGGTAACTCAAGGTATAAACTTAAAGTATCACGAGTCCAAAATCCTGATAATGAAATGAAAGATAAAAAAACAACGGATGTTGGCTATGTAAATAAGAATGGCCAAAGAAATAATGGAAAAACCGAACATAAAGGAACAGACAATAATCAATGGTTTTATAGTATGGAGTGTCTAAAATGCGGTCATAAGTATTTTGCGAATGGAAGTGATATAAAGATTAGAAAATGTCCAAATTGTCAAGGTGGTAAACCATAAGGTTGTTATCTGTCACGAAAATGGACAATATAGAAAAATTATATAATGCGTAAGCCAAAGGGCATCAACCGTAAAAAAGTTGGTGCCTTTTGTTTTGCCCATTACTTTTGCCCATTTTTGGGAAAAAGTCTGGACAGGAAGCCGGTGTGAGTTAAGGGACAGAATTCATACCGGCTTTTTTATCAGTCAACCATGCAGTCAAGAGAAAGAGAGGAGACCATTATGGGAGAAAAAAGGAATCTGAAAAAACAAAGCCTTGAGAAACTTCGGCAGAATCTGGAACAGACAGAACATCAGATCGAAGTGGAAGAACGCAGACTGAACCTTTCCAAACAGCAGATGAAAGTTGCAAAGCGGAAAGCAAGGAACCACAGCCTGATTGTCAGAGGTGCGGAGGTGGAGAAAGCATTCCCGGAAGTTAAGGTGCTGACAGAAGAAGAGTTCCGGGCATTCCTGAAATGTATCGCCCACATGAAGAGTGTACATGAAATGCTGGAACGGGCAGTGAGGCATTCCGAATATAACCGCAGTCTGGCATCCTCCGGAAAGGAGCAGTAATGTCACTGTATCATTTTTCTGTAAAGCAGGTATCAAGGGGTAAAGGGCAGACGGTGGTGGGTTCCGCAGCTTATATTTCCGGGCAGAAACTGTACAATGATTATTACGAGGGAATCCATGATTACACTAAAAAAAAGGGAGTGATCTATGACGAGATCATGCTGCCGGACTATGTGCCGGATCGCTTCTCTGACCGCCAGACACTCTGGAATGAAGTGGAGTTTGCGGAAAAAGGAAAGCGGGCACAGCTTGCCTATTCCTTTAATATTGCATTACAAAATGAGCTGACCATGGAAGAAAATGTGGAGCTGGCAAGGGAGTTCTGCCGGGAACAGTTTGTCAGCCGGGGAATGATCGTGGATATGGCAGTCCATGAGGGGGAATCCAGTGACCCGGAGATTGCAGACAATCCCCACTTCCATGTGCTGGTTCCCATCCGTCCCATGAATCCGGATGGAACATGGGGGAAGAAACAGCGTAGGGAGTACAAGCTGGACGAAGATGGAAACCGTATCCGGGATGAAAATGGAAAATATATCTTTTCTGCTGTTTCCACTACCGGCTGGAATTCCCCGGAACTTCTGGAAGAATGGAGAAAACAGTGGGCGGATAAAGTCAATGCAGCATTCAAGGAGAAAGGTCTGGCAGCAAGGATAGACCATCGTTCCTATGAGAAACAGGGAATTGAACTGATTCCAACGATCCACGAGGGATATGAAGTCCGGGCGATGGAGAAAAAAGGCATCCGGACAGTGGTGGGAGACCTGAACCGGGCAATCCGCAAATTAAATGAGATATGGATCCATTTAAAAGAATCCCTTGCGTGGGCGAAAACATTCCGGGAAGAGGTAAGTGCAGAACTGTACCGGAGGGCAAACCCTACATTGATGGAAAGCCTGCAGGATTATTATGAGAAACGTGATAAAGTGGCAGATACCTACCAGTATGGGAGCCGGAAAGCACACCTGACGAACCTGAAAGAGTTTGCAGAGGCAGTGAATTACCTGACTGTGAACCAGATCGCAACTGTAGAACAGCTGAACCAGAAATTAGAGGAATTACAGACGGTTGCGGGTGGCATCCGTTCCGAAATCAAATCCCGGAGGGGAGAGATTGCCGGGTACCGGGAACTGATGGATTATGACCAGAAAATGAAAAAGCTGCAGCCGGTTATGGATAAATACCATAAGATTTTCTTTAAGGGTTCCAAGCAGAAATATTACAGTGATCATAAAAAGCAGATCGACCTGTACCGGATGTGTGAACGGAGGCTGAAACCCTACCGGGATGCACAAGGAAAGCTGCCGGTTGCACAGTGGAAAAAAGAACAGGAAAAGCTGGAGGCATTGAACCGGGATGCGGATATTGACCTTACCCCGTATGATAAGGAATTAAAGATGGTCAGGAAAGTGCAGAAGTGCATTGATGTTATGCTGAATGAAAAAAGGCAGATGCAGTCCGGTAACACCGGGCGGTCAGAAAAAGAAGATCCATCTGTGCAGCATCCGGTTTCATCTCAGGCAAAAGGATATTCCCAGAAACCAATGGTAGAAAGGACTTCTGTTCTGGAGAAGCTGAACAAAAACAAGGAGATCAAGCGGAAAGAGGAGGAAGAAAGAAAAGCATCAAAGAAGAAAATCAAAAGAAATGACATGAGTTTATAAGGAGGAAATGAAAATGCAGTATTCAGAAGAGCAGGTCAGGCGGGCAAAATCCACTGACCTTGTTTCATTTTTACAGTCACAGGGTGAGAAATTAGTGAAAAGCGGGAAGGAATACCGCTGGATGGCTCATGACAGCGTGACTGTCCGTGGAAACTGCTGGTTCCGGCACAGCCGGGGAACTGGCGGTGGACCGATTGATTTTGTGATGGAGTTTTATGGACTGACATTCCCGGAGGCAATGAAAAAACTGACCGGGGAAGAGGGGGAGGAAAGGCGGGTGGCGAAGGATGCCCCAAAACAGGGCATCCCCGCCCCTTCGCCTGATTTCCGGCTTCCAATGAGAAACAGGGATGAAAAAAAGATACTGGAATATCTGACAAAGACCAGAGGAATACAAGAGGATCTGGTAAAGGTATTTATTGGGAATGGCGATATTTATGAGGATGAAAAGCATCATAATATCGTGTTTGTCGGGAAAGACCATTCAGGGATTCCCCGGTACGCCCACATCCGGGGAACGGAAGAAGAAAAATTCCGGGGAGATGTGGCTGGTTCATCGAAAGAGTACAGTTTTTGCTACAGAGGAAACGGTGACCAGCTGTATGTGTTTGAAGCACCGATTGACCTCTTATCTTTTATTCAGCTGTTCCCGAAAGACTGGGAACAGAGAAGCTATCTTAGCCTGGGCGGTACATCGGACAGGGCACTGACAGCCTTTCTTTCTGACAGCCCAAATATCACTTCGGTATTTCTCTGTCTTGATAATGACAAAGCCGGGGAGGAAGCCTGTGAAAAGATTGCAGGGAAAGAAGTTCCCTGTGAACGGATCATCCGCTTAAAGCCGGTTTTGAAAGACTGGAATGAAATCATCTGCCATCAGGAAGAAATGCAGGGAAGGAACCCGGTTGCAGATACGGTTGTGCTGAAAGCACCGGAAAAAGAAGAGATCGTGCCTATGATTTATTATCAGGATGTGGAAGCCACAAGTGTGGAATGGCTCTGGTTTCCCTATATCCCGTTTGGCAAGCTGACCATCATTCAGGGCAATCCGGGGGAAGGAAAAACGTATTTTGCCATGAAGCTGACCGCAGCCTGCACCAACCGGAAATATCTCCCGAATATGGAGGAGACAGAACCATTTAATGTAATCTACCAGACAGCCGAGGATGGAAAGGGAGATACCATCAAACCAAGGCTGATCGAATGCGAGGCAGATCTTTCAAGGGTCATGGTGATTGATGATACAAAAATCCCACTGACATTAATGGATGACCGGATTGAGAGAGCCATCCGGCAGAACAAAGTCCGGCTCCTGATCATTGACCCGGTGCAGGCATTTATCGGTGCGGATGTGGATATGAACCGGGCGAATGAAGTCCGTCCGGTATTCCGGAAACTGGGAAATGTGGCAGAACAGACCGGATGTGCCATTGTGCTCATCGGGCATCTGAACAAAGCCTGCGGTACGCAGAGTACCTACCGGGGGCTTGGTTCCATTGACATCATGGCTGCCGTCAGAAGCCTTTTATTTATCGGAAAGGTAAAGAAAGACCCGACAACGAGAGTGCTGATCCATGAGAAAAGCTCTCTTGCTCCTCCGGGTGAGACACTTGCGTTTATGCTGGGGGATGAAGAAGGTTTCCGCTGGATTGGCGGTTATGACATCAATGCAGACGATCTCCTGAACGGGAAAGAAGGAAAACCGATAGAGACAAAACTGGAACGGGGAACAAGGCTGATGGAGGAAATGCTGAAAGACGGAAAAGAAATCCCGCTGAAGGACATTCAGGAAAAAGCGGCTGCGATGAACATTTCATCCAGAACCATGCGTGATGTCCGTAACCGGATGGGGGAACGGCTTGTGTATGGAAAAGGGACAGGACGGGAAAATACTGTCCGGTTGAAATTAGATTAGTGGCAGGATTTCTGGTTTAAAGGCAGGATTTTATAGATACCTTAAAGCCTGCCACTCTGCCACTAAAACATTTTTGCATGACAGACAGAAAGGAAGGCTGTCTGTTTATGGGGAAATGTGGCAGATTATAATTGAAAACATTGGATATTGATGGTATGATAATTCCGTGGCAGAAATGCCATGGAAGAGTTACCCATGACGGGGTGGTAGCCTCCCGAACCTTACAGACCGAAGCCTTTATGGTGACGGAATAAAAAGGAAGGGAGGTGCGTGATTATGACAGCTTATGAGATTTTGTCTCTTGTCATCGGCATATTGACTTTGTTGATTGCCTTTGGCAGCTTGATTGTTGCGTTTCTTGCCTTTCTTGACAGAAAGCACAAGAAGAAATAAAAATGCCTATCCTGTCGGCCAACAGGATAGGCGGTGTCCATAAGGACAAATAACCCATTCGAGAGGCATCCACTTTGGAGTGGGTGCTCTTTCTATATCTAATGTACCACTAATCTGTTTTTTTATCAATGAAAAATCGAAATTTCATTATATTTTCATAAATCCGTTGTGGGTATATTTGGCAGAGAAAATGAAATATGGAACCAGTGTTTGGGCAGTTAGTCTATGGAAATGGATTAGCTGCTTTTTTCTTGCAGAAAATGGAGGGGATTTTTATGGCAACGAAAAATAAGATTGTAAATATCAAGGTGTTTTTTGATGGCGATCGGGATGCGTCGCAGGTCTTTGCAGAGGTGATCGCACAGAAAATAAAGGACACGAAAAAGAAAGATTACCTTGCAAAAATGACAGATATGGATTATAATGAACATGAGTTCAGTAATCTGAAATCTGCGTAGGATGTGCGAAAGGAACGGAGGTATCAGATGAACAACGCAATGATGTATCAAAACAGCAGACGAAAAGAAAACTGTGATACATGGAGAGTCGGTATTTACTGTAGGCTTTCCAAGGATGATGAACTGAATGGCGAGAGTGCCAGTATTTCCAACCAGAGGGATATCCTGACGAATTACTGTAATTCGCAGGGATGGCAGATCGTAGGGGTGTTTCAGGATGATGGGTACACCGGATTGAACACGGAACGTCCGGATTTACAGAGGCTTTTGCAGGCATGTAAAAAAGGCCTGGTCAATCTGGTAATAACGAAAGACCAGAGCCGTCTGGGAAGGAACCACGTACAGACGGGGTATCTGATGGAAGAATTTTTCCCGAAGCATGGTGTTCGGTATGTGGCACTGTATGATAACGTTGACACATATGCCGGGGATAATGAGATCGCTCCATTTAAGAACGTACTGAATGAGATGTATTCAAGGGATATTTCCAAGAAAGTACATGCTTCTTACCATCTGCAGGCAACGAAAGGCAAGTTTACCGGTGTGGTTCCGCCTTTGGGGTATTTAAAAGATCCGGACGAAAAAGGGCATCTCCTGATAGATGAGGAGACGGCACCCATTGTCAGGAAGATCTTCCAGTGGGCGGTGGACGGACGGGGAATCAATTATATTTCCCGGGAGCTGGAACGCCAGAAAGTCCCTTGCCCGTCATGGTGGCACCGGAAACGGGGGGAACCGTACTTATTACACCAAATGGGAGCAGAAAGACCCGGAAAACGGGAAATATGTCTGGGATGAATCGTACCTGAAAGACCTGCTCCGAAATCCGGTCTACTGTGGGGATATGGCATCCCAGAAGAGGTATTATCGGTTTAAAATCGGCTCACAGGGAGACAAGGCACCGGATGAATGGATCACAGTGGAAGATACCCATGAACCGATTATTTCAAGGGATACCTTTGAACTGGTACAGGCGAAAATAAGATCGAGAAAAAGGCAGAATACCACCGGGGAATACAGCATTTTTGCGGGACTGCTTCGCTGTGCGGAGTGCGGAGGGGCATTAACCATCCGCAAAACCAACAGCAAAGACCCACGTGAGATCTATAGCTGTTCCACTTACATTCACAAAGGAAAAGCACACTGCAGCCAGCATCGGGTGGATGCAGATGATCTGTACGATGCAGTACTTTCCAAAATCCGTGAATGTGCCAGAATTGCCGTCGGCGGATGTGAGGATATGGAAGAACGTGTCCGGGAACTTTGCCATGAGGACGAACAGGATCACAGGGATAGTATTGAAAAACTGGCAGCGAAACAGAAAGACAGGCTGGAGTCCCTTGACAGGTTGATTGCCCGCCTTTATGATGACCTGATCAGTGAAAAGATTTCAGAATCTACTTTTGATAAGATGCTGGAGAAAACACAGAAAGAGCAGTCTGAGATCAAACAGGAGCTTGTAAAAAATCAGAAACTGCTGGATGCAGAAGAAAAGCTGGATGCCCAGTCTCAACAGTGGGCAGAAGATATAGGCAGCTATACAGACATCACAGAACTGGATGCCAATATACTGAACCGGCTGATCAGCAAGATTGTCATTTCAGAGCCGCAGGATGATGGAAGCAACAGTTCCCATGCGGTGGAAATGGAAATTCATTTTAATTTAAGTCCAATACCGGAGCTTGGAACCATCGAAAGAGGTTCCAGCTCCATAAGATATTTCTAATCTATCATTTTTTTATCAATTTCAAGCCCATTCGGGCAAAAATTTTCTCATATTTGGCATTATACAGCTTATGAGCGGTGGTGGTGTAATCCTCATCGGTACTCAGTTAATTCCGCTTCTTAGTGGACTGTTTGGTTAAGAGAAAGGAGTAGTTATCCATGTTCGATCAGATTTTTGATGCGATCGAAGAATGGATGAGGGAACTCCTGACAGGGATGATCAATTCCAACCTGGATCAGATGTTTACTGATGTCAATCAGAAAACTGGTGAGATTGCAAGCCAGGTTGGACAGACTCCCCAGGGATGGAATGGCAGCATATTCAGTATGATCCAGAACCTGTCCAATTCGGTAATTTTACCGATTGCAGGTATCATCATTACGTTTGTGCTCTGCTATGAACTGATTTCCATGCTTACTGAGCGTAATAACATGCATGATATTGATACATGGATGTTCTTCAAATACTTTGTGAAGATGTGGATCGCAGTGTATCTGGTAAGCAATACTTTTACGATTACAATGTCTGTTTTTGATGTAGGTCAGCATGTAGTAAATGCTGCATCCGGTGTGGTCACAGGCAGTACAGCCATTGATATCAGTTCGGCATTGACCGATCTGGAGGCTACATTGGAAGCCATGGAGATTGGAGAATTAGTAGTATTGGCATTGGAAACCCTGATCGTCAGCTTCTGTATGAGAATCATGTCCGTATTGATCACCGTAATTCTATATGGACGTATGATTGAGATTTACCTTTATACTTCGGTCGCGCCGATTCCGTTCGCCACAATGAGCAACAGAGAGTGGGGACAGATCGGAACCAATTATTTCAGAGGACTCTTTGCCCTGGCATTCCAGGCATTTCTGATGATGGTTTGCGTCGCTATCTATGCTGTGCTGGTAGCGGGTATCCAGTATTCAGATAATCTGAGTTCTTCATTATTTGGCGTAATGGCTTATACAGTCATCCTGTGTTTTAGTTTGTTTAAGACAGGATCCCTGAGCAAGTCCATTTTTAATGCCCATTAAATTAATCACAGGAAGGAGAGATAAACCATGGCATATGTCAGTGTTCCAAAGGATTTGACAAAAGTAAAAAACAAAGTGGCTTTTAATCTGACAAAGAGACAGATCATCTGCATCGGTATCGGTGCAGCGATTGGTATTCCGTTTTATTTTCTCACAAGAGGAATACTTGGAATGTCAAATGCGGCTACCGTTATGGTGATTCTAATGTTGCCGGCATTTATGTTTGCCATGTATGAAAAAGATGGGATGCATCTCGAGGATGTGATCTTGCACATCCTGAATGTAAAAGTGTTCCGGCCACCGGTCAGAACCTATGAAACAGAGAATTATTATGAATCGAATCCGGAAACAATCGGTTCGAAAAATGCAGTCAGAGGAAAGAAGGGAGGAAAGACAGGTGTCAAAAAGAAAAAATAACAGCACCAAAAAGTCAAAGAAAAAAGAAGAAAAGCGGCTTTCGGTACAAAAGACGATCCGATACAAAGAGATGGGAAAGGATGGGATCTGCCGGGTACAGGGGAATACATATTCTAAATGTATCCGGTTTTATGATATCAACTATCAGCTGGCACAGAATGAGGATAAGAATGCTATTTTTGAAAACTGGTGTGATTTCCTCAACTATTTTGACAGCAGCATCCATTTCCAGCTGAGCTTTATCAATCACAAAAGTAATATGAAGGAATTTGAGAATGTGATCCGTATCCGGCCTCAGCATGATGAGTTTGATGATGTCCGCATGGAAGATGCACAGATGCTTAAAAATCAACTGGCAAAGGGTAATAACGGTCTGGTAAAGTCAAAATATATCACGTTTTCTATCGAAGCGGAGAATATCAAGCTGGCGAAACCGAAGCTGGAACGTATCGAGTCGGATATCCTGAATAATTTCAAGGTGCTTGGTGTACCGGCATATCCCCTGAATGGTGTGGAGCGGCTTCAGATTATGTATGAAACATTTAATCCGGATGCCAGTGCCGATTTCCAGTTTGATTATGGATCCATGATCCGGACCGGTCTCAGTACAAAGGACTATGTGGCACCGACCAGCTTTGTATTTAAAGAAGGGAAGACATTCCAGATGGGGATAACGATTGGCGCAGTCTCCTATCTGCAGATTCTGGCTCCGGAGCTTACGGATAAAATGCTGGCAGAGTTTCTGGATATGGATAAGGATCTGATCGTAAACCTTCATGTGCAGTCGGTAGATCAGATGAAAGCCATCAAGCTTGTAAAAAGCAAGGTGACAGATATCAACCGTATGAAAATTGAAGAACAGAAAAAGGCAGTTCGTTCCGGATATGATATGGACATCATCCCGTCAGACCTGAATACGTATGGCGGCGAGGCAAAGAGACTTCTGGAAGATCTGCAGTCACGAAATGAGCGTATGTTCCTGGTAACTGCGCTCTTTTTGAATACAGCAAAAAGTAAACAGGATCTGGAAAATGCAGTATTCCAGACTGCCGGTATCGCTCAGAAATATAACTGTGTGTTAAGGCGTCTGGATTATCAACAGGAGGAAGGGCTGATGAGCAGTGTTCCGCTTGGTGTCAATCATGTGCCGATTAAAAGGGCACTGACGACTACCAGCACTGCTATTTTTGTTCCTTTCACAACACAGGAATTGTTCATGGGCGGAGAATCCCTTTATTACGGACTGAATGCCCTCAGCAACAATATGATCATGGTAGATCGGAAGAAGCTGAAAAACCCGAATGGGCTGATCCTCGGTACACCTGGATCCGGAAAGTCCTTTGCGGCTAAGAGAGAAATTACAAATGCATTTTTCGTGACAAATGACGATATTATCATCGGTGCTCCGGAGGGAGAATATTATCCACTGGTTCATGCCCTTGGGGGTCAGGTTATCCACATTTCTCCGACCAGCAAGGATTATATTAATCCCATGGATATCAATATGGATTATTCCGATGATGATAATCCACTGGGTGTGAAGTCAGATTTTGTCCTGTCGTTGTGTGAGCTGATCATGGGAACCAGAAATGGTATTGAGGCAGAGGAAAAATCAGTGATCGACCGGTGTCTTCCCCTTGTATATCAGAAATATTTTGCAGATCCGAAACCGGAAAATATGCCGGTACTGGGAGATTTGTATGACTGCCTGAGGAAGCAGAAAGAGCCCCAGGCTCAGCGAATCGCAACAGCACTGGAGATTTACGTTAATGGTTCTCTGAAAGTATTTAACCACCAGACAAATGTGGAACTGAATAACCGGATCATCTGTTTTGATATCAAGGAGCTTGGCAAGCAGCTGAAAAAGCTGGGAATGCTGATCGTTCAGGATCAGGTATGGAATCGCGTTACCATCAACCGGGGCTCCCAGAAATCTACCAGATATTTGATGAGTTTGAAGAATATGAAACCGAAGAGTCTAAGTTTGCTCATGCTATGGATAACATTTAACCACTTATCTTGAATAATAGCAATAATGGTGGGGATTGGCGGGAACACGATGTTACCGTAGAGCAAATTTATAAAAGACAGAGTAAAACAAAACTGGGATCTGAAAAGTTGTTTGAAATAACAGACTGCATCATTCAAGAAAATGTTAAAAAAGGGAATTTAAAGTATTAAATTTCAGTCTTTTGGTGAGTCTGCAAACACGCATTAATTTGAATTTGCCGGGATGTGGGATTCTTATTTTTGGGGAAAAGCAAGCAAAAAATAGAAATAGACATGGTTGTCCATATAAAAAAATCAATTTCTCGCTTTGTATTGTGGTTGAAATCGATGAAATAAACTAATCTATCGGTGGAAGGAGGAACAAAATGAAACAAGAAAAAGTTGGAAGTTTTCTTAAAGAGCTTCGAAAAGAAAAGAATATTACACAGGAACAGTTGGCAGAAAGCATGTGATTGATGGCGCGTTTTGGTTTGAGTAGGAAAAACATGGGAAGTTAGCAATAAAACATTACGCGAGTAAACTCGCATAAGATGATTTCCACTTCCCAGACATCTGATTTCCAGATTTCCGGAAGTGCGATTTCATCGCACAAGAATATTCAAATTGTTTGTGGAATTAGGCATTCGTTAAAAAAGGCTGCACACAATTTTGTATGCAGCCGAATCTATATGAAGAGGTGCCTTTTTTCCTCCTTGGCAATGTTATTTTTTGTTATATTTTACATCCAGAAGCGATTGGAAAAGCATCCACGCATGACAGATACAATACCCTGTAGGATCAGGAAAAATCCGATTACCCAGGCCATAGCTGCAATACTTGCAAATGGATGTGTGAATGACAGAAAACCAATCACAGTCAGAAGGATTCCAAGTACTGTAAACCAGCCCCAGCCCTTTACTCCCAGTTTTTGAAGGTCAAAGGAATTAACCAGTTTGGTGATACCTGAAAAAATCAGCCACATTCCTAAAATAAAGGAAATAGTCATTGCTGTAAACCATCCATTTCCCAAAATGAATAAAGACATCAGTACGGTTAGAATGCCGTCAGCAAGAAACCAGCCAGATCCTGCCATATAATCATGACCGGCTGCAAATATCACAATATCTATAATGCCGGAAAACATCATGGCAACTCCAAAGATAATGGGAAGACCATAAAGAATTTTTCCGGGATTCCTCAAACATCCGATCCCGGTTATAATCAGAAAGATTCCGGCTAAAATCCATAATACTCTTGATGTCGTTTTACTCATATCAAAAACCTCTTTTCCGATTGCATTTGGCTTTTAAAACAGGCAGGGGTTTTATTCCCTGCCCGTTTGAGATTAACCTTCGATGGAAATATAATGTGAGTTGTTTTCTACTGCCTTCTGCTCTTTTGGAACAGTAAAGGAAAGAATACCATTTTCAAATTTCGGATGGATGTCTTCTCTCTGAACATTATTTCCTACATAAAAGCTTCTGCTTACATTTCCGGTATAACGCTCGCGGCGGATATATTTTCCTTCCTTATCTTTTTCATCTTTATCCAGACCTTTTGCTGCACTTACAGTTACATAACCGTTTTCAAGCTGGATCTGAATCTCGTCTTTCTTAAATCCAGGAAGATCAATTGCCACTTCGTAAGCGTTGTCTTTTTCCTTCACATCAGTCTTCATGATATGGGGAGCATGTTTTCCATACAATTTTTTATCGATGTCCGGAAAAGCAAAATCATCCATAAAATCATCAAATAAATTTTCTCCAAAAATACTAGGCATTAACATAAGTCATATCTCCTTTCATGACATAAACTAAAGTTTGCACTATCGGAGAAACCCGAAGTGTTGATTTATGAATATCAGGAAGAAAAATCATATTCTCTTTCTTTGTTCTATGTGTAATATAACATATGAATTAGCACTCGTCAATAGAGAGTGCTAATAATTGTGTGAAGATTTTGTGAACTTTGCGAAATAAAATAATTACTGATATTAGATTCAGCGGAATAGATTCCAGATGTTAATCATTAATTAAGAGGAAACAAAAAAGTCGTTTAAAATTAAATGGTGACGAATTATTAAACTTGTGATAGAATGAAAAAAACATTGAAAGAAGCTGAACTAAATGGATACACAAATTGATATCATATTGCAGGGAGGACAATTTAAAAAGCTGTTAGAGGAACAGAGCGTTGAATTACGAGAAAAATATGATATGAAAAGAGCAGAACTGGAGATATTATACTTCCTGTCAAAATGCGGAACACATAATACCTCTACGGATATCCACCATCAGTTGATGATGAACCGTGGACATATTTCGCAGGCAGTTGACAGTCTCTGCAGGAGAAATTATCTTATTGCGATACCGGATAAGAATGATAGAAGATATATTCATTATGAAATATCTGATTATGCGAAGGATCTGGTAACAGAAATGACGAAGAGAAGGGAAGCAATGAACGGGATGATTTTAAAAGGTGTGTCGGAAGAAGAATTGAAGGTTTTTCGGGAAGTATCGGAAAAAATCAGGAAAAATATAAATGAATTAATTTAGATGATCAAAAGATGCAAAGTAATGGTTAAGGTGCTTCGCATCTTTTTTAAATTATTTTGGAAACCTATTGACAAGAGAAATACAGGTGATATAATACTTTAAAAATAAATAATTTAAAAATAAAACATGTTTCGCGAGAAACATATTTTTTGCGAAACACGATGGCACTCAACAAGCAAGAGTGCTAACAAAAGAAAGGCAGGTTATTCATATGAAATTAAAACCATTGGGTGACAAAGTAGTTCTTCAGTATCAGGATGTTGAAGAAAAGACAGAATCAGGAATCATTCTGCCAGACAGCGCAAAAGAGAAACCGCAGGAAGCTGTAGTAATTGCAGTTGGTCCGGGAAAATGTAAAGACGGACAGAGGGTTGCCATGCAGGTAAAAGAAGGAGATAAAGTCATTATTTCTGAATACGGCGGCACAGAAGTAAAAATTGGCGACGAAGAATATAAAATTGTAATCCAGGATGACATTCTGGCAATTGTCGAGTAATAGAAACAGTAGAAAGAAGGAAATTATCATGGCAAAAGAGATTAGTTTTGATATTGATGTTCGAAAAAAAATGGAAGCCGGCGTAGACAGACTGGCAGATACAGTAAAGGTAACATTGGGGCCAAAAGGAAGAAATGTTGTACTGGATAAATCTTACGGTGCACCATTAATTACAAACGATGGTGTGACCATTGCAAAAGAGATCGAACTGGAAGATCGTTTTGAAAATATGGGCGCACAGCTTGTAAAAGAAGTGGCTACCAAGACAAACGACATTGCGGGAGATGGAACAACAACAGCTACAGTTCTGGCACAGGCACTTGTAAAAGAAGGAATGAAAAATATCGCAGCAGGTGCAAATGCCATTGTTTTAAGAAAAGGAATGAAGAAGGCAGCAGATGTGGCTGTACAGGCAATTGAAGAAATGAGCCATCCTGTTACTGGGAAGGATCATATTGCAAAAGTAGCTGCAATCTCTTCCGGTAATGAAGAAGTCGGTGAGATGATTGCCGATGCAATGGAAAAAGTCGGAGAGAACGGCGTTATTACGATTGAAGAATCAAAGACCATGAAGACGGAGATCGACGTAGTCGAAGGTATGCAGTTCGATAATGGATATCTTTCCGGATACATGTGTGATGATAAAGAAAAAATGATCGCCAACATGGAGGATCCTTATATCCTCATGACTGATAAGAAGATTTCAAATATCCAGGACATCCTTCCCATTTTGGAAAATGTGATGAGAGAGAGGAAAGAACTCCTCATCATTGCAGAAGATGTGGAGGGAGAGGCACTTACCACATTGATTGTCAACAGACTGAGAGGTACCCTGAAGGTCGTTGCTGTAAAGGCACCGGGATATGGTGACAGCAGAAAGGCAATGCTTGAAGATATCGCAACACTTACCGGCGGTCAGGTGATCATGGAAGATCTTGGCCTTGAACTTAAAGATACCACGATGGATATGCTTGGCCGTGCAAAATCTGTAAAGGTTACAAAGGAAAATACCACGATCGTAGACGGTGCCGGGAACAAGGAAGACATTGATGCACGCATCGCCAGCCTGAAGAGACAGATGGCGGAAACAACATCCGATTTTGATAAAGATAAACTCATGGACCGTATCGCGAAGATGGGCGGAGGCGTTGCAGTGATCCGTGTCGGCGCGGCAACAGAAACAGAAATGAAAGAAGCTAAATACCGCATGGAAGATGCCATGAACGCAACAAAAGCAGCCGTATCGGAAGGCATTATCTGCGGTGGCGGATCTGCATATATCCATGCACAGAAAAAGGTAGAGGAACTGTTAGCAGCCCTGGAGGGTGATGAGAAGACCGGAGCCAGAATCGTAGCAAAGGCACTGGAAGCACCACTGTATACGATTGTGGAAAATGCAGGTCTGGAAGGCCCGGTTATCGTAGACAAGGTAAAGAAGAGTGAACCTGGCATGGGATTTGATGCATCATCAGAAACCTTTGTGGATATGATGAAACAGGGTATTATTGATCCGGTAAAGGTAACAAAGAATGCATTAACGAATGCGGTAAGCGTGGCAGCCACACTTCTAACTACAGAAGCTGCGGTAGCGGACATTAAGGATAATACACCTGCACCACAGCCACAGCCGGAAATGTATTAAAGTGAATAGGTAAAATCAAATAACTGGAGAGCAACAAAATGGGGAGATGGCTGGTACATCTCCTCTTTTTGTTCTCTTTTGTTATTTTTATATGAAATGAGGTTCATTATGAAATATGCAGTTATATATCAGTCAAAAAGTGGCAATACACATTTAATAGCAGAAAAGATCTATGGTGCTTTAAATACAGAGGATAAAACAATTGTAGATATTGATACAGAGCAGGATATACCTGCGGCGGATGTCTATCTGATCGGGTTTGGAATTCATGGTTATTCCTGCAGCATGGATATCTCAGATGTATTTGAGCAGATTACAGGCGGAAAATATGCAGTGTTCGTTACCTGCGGTTATGTGCCGACAGAACAATATAAAGAAAAGCTTGAAAAAAATCTTGAAGTCTGGTACCCGGACGAGGGAGAGTATCTGGGAATGTTTCTCTGTCAGGGGAATGTGGAGTCAGATAGAAGGAAAATTATGATCAGCCAGATGCCAAGTAAAGAAAAAGAGATGCAGCAGATGTTTCGACTGGGAAATACCCATCCGGATGAAGAAGATCTGGAAAATGCGGTTGATTTTGCCATTAAAATTCAGGCAGAAATTGGGGATTAAATAAGAAAATAACATGTATTGATGTAAATAAAAAGAGAGGAGCGGTTGAAGATGCCAGAGCAGAGAGAAATATTGAATGCAAATGAAATCAGAAAGTTTACAAATGAATTAACCTATCGTCGGTATCTGATGAACAAAGGAAAAATACAGGAACTGTTTCGTAAAATGACACTTCAGGAGTATATTGCTTTGTATACTATAGAATCTGAGAGAGAAAATTCTCCGAATAATAATGGGAGAACGTATTTAAAGGATTTATCAGAAAAGATGCAGCTGACAATACGGCAGACATCAAAAATGGTAGAAAAGCTGAAAGATCGTGGACTGGTACTGTGGTCTTATGAAGGAAGCGGAAGTGAAGGAACATATGTGACTGTTACAGAAACGGGACAGAAACTGTTTAAGGGTCAGGAAATGATTCTGAGAGAATGTTATGGAAAAGTGATCAACAAATTCGGAAAAGATAATTTGATCATGTTATTAAAAATGATGAAACAACTGGATAACCTGATGTGCAGCGAAATAAAAGGGATTGGAGAGGTCGATTCGTATGGGAGAGCTGATGAAGCGGATGAATGATTATGCTGTGCAGAATGAAGATATCTGCCGGAAAAATGATCATATTGATCCTAGATTGTATGAAGAGTTTGGTGTTAACCGGGGGCTGCGGGATGAAAATGGAAAAGGTGTGCTTACCGGTTTGACTAAGATTTCCCGTATTGTATCATCATGTGTGAAAGATGGAGAAAAAGTACCTTGTGACGGGGAATTGTGGTATCGTGGATATAAGGTAGAAAAATTGATTGGCAATCTTGGAGAAGAACAGCTTGGTTTTGAAAAGATCGCTTATCTTCTGTTGATGGGGGAATTGCCTTCAGAAGATGAAGAAAAAAAGTTCCGGGAAGTGATTGGCACATGCAGAACGCTTCCAACGAACTTTACCAGAGATGTTATTATGAAGGCACCATCTGAGGATATTATGAATTCAATGACAAGAAGTATTCTGACACTGGCTGCTTATGATAAAAAGGCAAAAGACATCAGCGTCAGTAATTCGTTGCGGCAGTGCATCCAACTGATTAGTGAATTTCCACTCCTTGCTGTATATGCATATCATGCCTATAATCATTACGAAAAAAACCAGAGTATGTATATCCATAATCCGGATCCGAAACTGTCTACAGCTGAGAATCTTCTAATGATGCTCAGGCATGATCAGAAATACACACCGGTTGAAGCGAAAGTTCTGGATACTTCATTGATTCTTCATATGGAACATGGCGGCGGAAATAATTCTACTTTTACAACCAGAGTGGTGACCTCTTCCGGTTCAGATACATATTCAACAATTGCTGCCGCTATGTCATCTTTGAAGGGACCGAAGCATGGCGGCGCAAACATAAAAGTTGTGGAGATGATGGATAATATACGGGAAAATGTAAAGGATTTTTCTGATAAAGAAGAAATATCAGCATATCTTATGAAGATAATTGACAAACAGGTATTTGACAAAAAAGGGTTGATTTACGGAATGGGACATGCGGTGTATACATTGTCGGATCCAAGAGAAAGAGTATTTAAAAAATATGTGGAAGCGCTGGCAAGAGAGAAAGGCCGGGAGAGCGATCTCCAGCTCTATGAGAATGTTGAAGTGATTGCACCTAAACTGATTGCAGAAAACAGAAATACTATAAAACGAGTGAGCCCGAATGTGGACTTTTACAGCGGATTTGTATATGACATGCTAGGCATTCCACGTGAATTATATACTGCGATTTTTGCAGTAGCGAGGGTAGTCGGGTGGAGTGCGCATCGTATGGAAGAACTGATCTGCACAGATAAGATTATCCGTCCGGCTTATATGAGTGTTATGGAGGAAAAAGAAAAATGTTAGAAAAACTGGCAGGACCCATTATAGGGGCATTGATTGGATACTGTACTAATTATATCGCTGTCAAAATGCTGTTTTATCCTAAACAGGAAGTCAGAATCCTTGGACGAAAACTTCCTTTTACTCCGGGGGCAATTCCTAAAGGAAAGCCAAGGCTTGCCAGAGCAATCGGAATTATTGTGGCGGACGATCTTCTAACGGAAGATGATATTAAACAGAAAATGATTTCTTTGGAAACAGAAAATGCTGTTGTGGATCAGATTGTTCAGGGATTATCTGTTGATCTTCATACCTGTGTTTCAAAAGTATGTTCGTCCGAGTTGAATTATGAAGAGATAAAAAACAGATTGATTTCTGAACTGTCCAGCCAGATCCTTGATTCTGTTCAACATATGAATCTGGATAATCTTATTGTTCAGGAAGCCGGAAAAGCTGTTAAAGCCAAAACAAAGGGCTCCATGTTGGAAATGTTTCTGAATGATGAAATGCTTAATTCCCTGATACAGCCTGTTGGAGGAGAAATAGTAAAGTATATTAATGAAAAAGGACCAGATTTTATAAAGGAAGAACTGGAAACTAAAATTGATACGTTAGGAGAACAATCTGTCATAGATCTCTGTAACCATATGAATATTTCGGAAGGAGCCGTTCGAAAAATAGTAGCAGATTTTTATCACAAAGCAATTGATTCTGTCATCGGAAAGCTGATCGGTAATTTGAATATTGCAGAAATTATCGAAGATAAAATCAATGCTATGAATGTAGATAGTCTGGAGAAACTGGTGCTGACTGTGATGAAAAAAGAATTGGATACAATTGTAAATCTTGGGGCTTTAGTAGGTGCAGTTTTAGGAGTTTTAAATATTATTATATAATTTCTTATGTAAAGAAGATAATGATTGTAAACTAAGTTTTCATGGATGAATGAAAAGATATATATGATATAGCACAAATAGGACAAGAGGACAACAGGAATTTACTGTGTAGTTGTGATTGTATTGATGAACACTGTTTGTAAGAGATAACCTCCAGTTTATCTGTTTCTTAAAATGACAATATCATGGAATAAATACAACATAATGAGAACATGTTACCTTCGTATGATTCGATTCATACGGAGGTTTCTTTTTGCCAATTTTTCTCATCTTGACATTTTTTTACTAAAACATGTTGTATAAGCCCCTCTGAAACTTTGGATATATAGAGGGACATTTATATCCGCGAGCAACGAGCCAAGCGGACATGCTTGCATGTCCATTTGGCGACTGCCGCGAGAGCCAAATGCCCCGTCACTTGCGGGAGTATTTGGCATGCCGCCTCCAAAATAATGAAATGTGAGGTAATGACATATGTCAGAGAAAAGATGTTATACAGTAAAAGAGTTACAGGAAATCCTTGGAGTCAGCAGACCGACAATATATAACCTTCTGAAGAAAAATGAGTTCCGGTGGATCCAGCTGGATGGCGGTAAGTACCGTATTTCCAAAAAGAGCTTTGATGACTGGCTGGATAATCTGCCGGAATCTTCCAACTAATCTCCTATCCGGATGAAAAATCGACATCCTAAATTTTTTTGAAAAAGTGCGGTATGGTATGGGAAGAAGGAGGAAAGCTTCATGGATGAGAAGGGAAAAATGAATACCGGGGAATACGAAGAACTGATAAAGGAAGTGGAAGCAAACAGCCCATACAAGAGACTGTCTTCTGCAAAAAAGAAATGGATGAGTGTTTCTGAGATGGGCGAGCTTTTAGGGCTTAAAAAGACGGATCGGTATTGGCTGGTACATAAAAACTTTTTTGAGACCAAAGAGATTGCCGGAAAGATGCGGGTCAATATTGAGAGTTTTGAAAAGTGGTATGCGAATCAGATTAAATATCATAAAGTCAACGGAGAAGAACCGGGAAAGGAATTGAAAGAATGGTCTTATTCTGTTCCGGAACTTGCAGAAATGCTGGAAGTTACGGATGGTGTCGTTTGTGACCTGATCAAGCGGAATAATATCGAAGTCGTGATTGTGGATTACTGGAAACGTGTACCAAAAGCTGCATTTCAGAAATGGTATGACGGACAGTTCAGATACCGCACGAAGGATGATAAAAAGAGGGATGCCGAAATGGAGGCCGCTACTCTCACTATGCCGGAAATGGCCAGACAGCTGGGAATCACCAGAAATCAGGTATATGGCATCCTGAATAGTCAAAAGTATCAGCATTTCTTTGAGTTCGTCACGATCGCTGATCGAAAAAGAATCACGAAGGAAAGCTTTCAGAAGTTTCTGGACGGACAGAATGAATATCATCTGGATCCGGCGAACGATTATAAAGAACTGGCAATGGAAGAAAATGTGGCACTGGCGAATTATCGGAGAAAGAAACTGGCACAGACCGGGGAACGAGGAAGGAATGGCAATCTGCAGTATCTTACTATAGATGAAGCAGCCTTTATGGCAAAGGTCAGCCGGTCCATGATAAATGTCTGGTACACAAAAGGATATTTTCCGGTTGTAAAAATAAGGAATCATGTTCGGATTAAACGAAAAGAATTTGAAGCATGGCTGGAAAAGAGAAATACAGAAAGGGGCTGTTAGATTATGGCATCGATCAGAGAACGAAACGGAAAATTTAATGTGATCTATTCCTATACTGATGCAGACGGGAAACGGAAGCAGAAATGGGAAACTTATGCTACAAAGGCAGAGGCAAAGAAACGCAAGAAAGAAATCGAGTATAAAGAAGAAATGGGATCTATGATAATCCCGCAGTGTAAAACCATGAAGGATCTTCTGGCAGAATACGTTGCCCTGTATGGAAAAGACAACTGGGCATTATCTACGTATGATGGAAATGTTTCTCTCATAAATAATTATATCCTTCCGATCATCGGGGATGAAAAACTGTCGGAGATCAATACCCGTTTTATTGAAAAATATTATCAGAGGTTGTTGAAAGCTCCGGCTGTGGTCAATCCTATGATTGGGAAAAGAAAGAATGAATATGTATCTACCAGTACCATCAGAGATATCCATAAACTCCTCCGAAGCTGTTTTAAACAGGCTGTCAAATGGGAACTGATGGAGAAGAATCCTTGTATCTATGCGACCGTACCAAAACATAAAACAAAGAAACGGAAGATCTGGACTGCCGAAACTCTGATGTACGCACTGGAAGTATGTGAGGATGATCGGCTAAAGCTGGCAATGAACCTTTCCTTCTCCTGCTCTCTCCGGATCAGTGAGCTTCTGGGGCTTACCTGGGATTGTGTGGACATCTCGGAGGAAGCAATTGAGGAAAACCGGGCATATCTGTTTATCAATAAGGAATCCCAGCGAGTGAGCAAATCCGCTTTAAAAGAGCTGGATGCAAAAGATGTGCTGCTAATATTTCCGGAAAAAAGCAAGACCAATAAAACAGTCCGTGTTTTGAAAATACCGAAGACAGACAGCAGTGTCCGAAAGGTTTTCCTTCCAAAGTCTGTCGCAAAGATGCTGATCGAATGGAAAGAAAAACAGGATGAGACAAAGGAAGTTCTTGGAGATGAATACATGGACTATAACCTGGTCATGGCAAGTACGTTTGGTCTTCCTTTGGGGGATGGCGCGATCCGGAAGCCATTAAATCAGTTGATTAAAGACTATGATCTCCCACCGGTTGTTTTCCACAGTCTCAGACACAGCAGTGTTACCTATAAGTTGAAACTGAATGGTGGAGATATTAAAGCTGTCCAGGGAGATTCCGGACATGCCCAGGTCAGCATGGTTACGGATGTATATTCCCACATCTTGGATGATGACCGGAAGAAAAATGCAGAATTATTTGAAGAGGCTTTTTATGAGAAGAAAAATCTGGATCCGCAGATGCATCCGAATACAGCACAAAACACGGTAGCGGTTCCGGAAGGTGTGGATGCAGAACTGCTTGCAAAGGTCCTTAATAATCCTGAGATGGCAGCACTTCTTACGTCACTGGCGAAGACAATGAAGTGAAAAATAGTGTAATTTTAGTGAAAAAATGGGTTTCGTTAAAAGGAATGTTAAAAATATATCTCCATCATGCTAATTGATATCACCGTCATTTGATGGTAAAATGATGGAGATAATATTAAAATGAAGGAGATTTCGATGAGAAGTTTTGATTATATAAAAACTCCGGAGCAATTGCTAAAACCTGAAATTGTTCAGATGGTCGGAAGCATTCATGAGCATAAAGGTAAGCAGGAATTGTTCCTTGAAGCCAATATAGACGAATTGAAAACTCTGCTGGAAGTTGCTTTGATTCAAAGTACAGGGGCTTCTAACAGGATTGAAGGTATTTATACTACCGACAAACGTTTGGAAGAATTAGTAAGACAGAAAGCCGAACCACGTAACCGGTCTGAACAGGAAATATCCGGATACCGGGAAGTTCTTGCCACTATCCATGAAAGTTATGAGTATATTAATCCGAGACCCAATATTATTTTACAATTGCATCGGGATTTATACTCATATTCCGGAGGAAATGCTGGTGGAAATTATAAAAATTCGGATAATGTAATTGCAGAAACAGATGTAGAAGGTCATCAGAAAGCGCGTTTTATCCCGGTGCCGGCATTTCAGACTCCAGAAGCTATGAATGAACTTTGTACAAATTTTCTGGAAGCATGGGAAGCAGATCGAATAGATAAGTTGATTCTTATCCCTATGTTTATTCTTGACTTTCTGTGTATCCATCCATTTAATGATGGAAATGGGCGAATGAGCCGCCTGTTAACACTTCTTTTGTTTTATAAAGCCGGCTATATTGTCGGAAAGTATGTCAGTGTTGAAATGCTGATTGAAAAGACAAAAGAAACTTATTATGAGGCATTACAGGAAAGTTCCAATGGATGGCACGAAAATGAAAACAGTTATGAGTCATTTGTAAAATATTATCTGGGAATTATACTGAAAGCATACAGTGAGTTTGAGGGGCGTGTAGAGCACCTGAAGAACAGAAGCCTTTCAAAGCCGGATCGTATAAAGGCAGTAATTGATAATAAGGTAGGAAAAATTACCAAAAAAGAAATCATGGAGTTATGTCCGGATATAAGCAAGGTAACTGTAGAAAGGACCCTGACGGAACTGGTCAAAAGTGGATATATCGCAAAAGTAGGTGCCGGACCGGCAACTGGATATGTTCGTATTTAAGTCGGCTGTCGTGGTCGAAACACCATAGACAAATTTTCAATAACGGTGTATAGTAATAATAGAAATCTGGTCAATTGAATATTGTTTATCATTCCCGCTTGTAAGGGGATGGTAGCCGGAAGATGATATCTGTCAGTAACAACAGAGCTTTCCCCGGATGTTAGCAGCTGCAAAGAATCTGCTAATTTTCAGGTCTTATCTGGTCTTGACAGAAAGGGTATTCAGATTACCAGAATTTGATTCGAAAATAAAAAAAGTCCTTGATAATAAAGGGCTAAATATATCAGTTCTTGACAGGGATTGACAGAACCACAGAGCTCTCCTAAGCGCTAGCTGTGGGTTCGATTCCCGCACGGGACGCTGATTAGGAGAGCGGGTGAAAATCCAATGGAGGTATTGGTTTTCACTCGCTTTTTTTATTTATTCCGTTTTATCCAATCTAACTGTTCAAAATCCAATGTTCTTAAAAAATAAGTAGATCGAGAATTCGTGTAGGGAGGTTTTACTGTAAGCGCTTAATTTTTAGGTATGATAAAAAAATCCCCGACTACTTTTCAGTAGCCGGAGCACCTTGACAATTCACATATGATTGATTTGATTCGTTTGCACGACGTTCGATCTCAGCTTTGACAGTTTCGTTCCATGGCGCCAGAAGTTCTAATTCATCATCACTCATCCTGTCATCAGGCAGTTTTTCCAGCAGATAGGTAAGATAGTGATAGACGTTTACTCCATTGGCTTTTGCCATTTCTACCATTGTGTACACAATAGCGCTGGCCTGGGCTCCGTTTGGTGTGTCACAGAACAGCCAGTTTTTACGGCCTACTGTAAACGGACGAATCGCATTTTCACTGAGATTATTAGAAAAACTGCAGCGGCCGTCTCCCAGATAGGTGGACAGATAGGAGCGGCGATTCTGAATGTAGATGACAGCTTTATCCATTCTGCTTCCACGGATAGGGCTCTGCTGATCAAGCCACGACAAAAAGCCTTCTACTACCGGCTTTTCTTTTTCAAGACGAGCCTTTCTGATAGCATCGAAGGAAGAATACTTTGATCTGATCACATCTTCCAGGTGGAAGAGCTGGTTAATGTACAGCATAAGCTGAAGCTAAATGGCGGAGATATCAAGGCTGTACAGGGAGATTCCGGTCATTCACAGATCAATATGGTTACGGATGTGTATTCTCATATTATTGATGACGACCGCAGGAAGAATGCAGAGCTCTTTGAAGAAGCTTTTTACGAGAAAAAAGATCTGGATCCGAGTATGCATGCCCATGCTGCCGGCAAGACTGTTGAGCTTCCAACGGATGTTGATGCGGAATTATTAGCAAAGGTCCTTTCCAATCCGGAAATGGCAGCACTTTTATCTACCCTGGCCAAATCCCTGGAGAAAAAATAGAGATAATGAGTTTGAGTGTTATATGTGGTGAAATGGTAGCCAAGTTGGCTACCATTAATGTTACAAAAATCTATTCCACTGGCATCGTCCCCATCATTTAAAAAGAGTTGATAAAACTGGAAATTGGGGGTAAAATTATATTGTAAAGATAAAATTATGATAAAATAATGATAAGGAGGTTGCCATGATACAGATAAGACCTGTTTCAGATTTAAGAAATAAATTCTCAGAAATTGAAAAAGCAGTTGGAGGAGGAGAACCTGTTTATTTAACGAAAAATGGTTATGGAACAATGGTTGTTCTAAGTCTAGATGCTTATTCTAGGCTTACAGACGGTGTGGAAGCTGCATTGGATGAAGCTGATCAGTTTGCAGCAGAGAATGAAAAAAGATATACACACGAAGAAGTTTTTGCAAATCTCCGGAGAAAAATAAATGGGTGATACGAATTATAAGTTAAGATATTTGCCCCTGTTTTACCAGGATTTGGAAGGAAAAATAGCGTATATAGCAGAAACCCTGCAAAATCCTCAGGCAGCAAATGATCTATTGGATGATGTTGCTAGGGCAATATTGGAAAGACTGCCAAATGCAGAGTCTTTTGAGCCTTATCATTCAGCAAAAGAGAGACAGTATAAATACTATAGAATATATGTCAAAAATTACATCGTTTATTATGTAGTAATAGATGATGAGGGTTCTGATAAGATTATGGAAGTCAGAAGATTTCTGTATAATAAACAGAACCAAAAAAAATTCGTCTAAAGAGAATAAGATATAAAAACAGAATATAAAGCGTAAGGGCATGTAGAATCTATCTATGTACTCTGTTTTTATGCTTTTTTCAAGAAAAAGGACTAATAGTCAGGCAGAAAGTTACACTGCAGCCAAGGGTGGGATTTCAGCATTAACTCATGCGTTGGCGGTCAGTCTTGCAGGAAGAGTACGAGTCAATTCAATCTCTCCGGGATGGATAGATACTGACTTTACCGAATATACAGGAGCAGATGCAGTACAGCAGCCGGTTCATCGTGTCGGAAATCCCATGGATATTTCCAATATGGTACTGTTCCTTTGCTCTGAAAAAGCAGGCTTTATCACAGGTGAAAACATCTGTATTGACGGTGGCATGACAAAACAAATGATTTACCATGGTGATTGTGGTTGGAGATTTGATGTGGGTTGATGTGGTGATGTGAATATTAAAAAAACAGAATAGAAAGATATATAATGCGATATCAGAAATAAAATTTCGGAAACAGGCGTATAAAACATGAAAAATGGAAATATTACCCTAGATTATTCACGGCTGTGTCGTGAATAATCTAGGATAAAGTTTGGAACTCGTTGGGAAGTTTATTTATGAGAAGAAAAATAGTTGGTCACAGTATTAGTATTATCTTTATCAGCATGCGATGAAAAGAAGCAGATACGATATTTCCCGATGCGTAGGAAAGAAGGCACCGGAAGTGTGCCCGGTATGCGCACATCCCCAGAGCTATTTCCAGATAAAGGCAGAAAACTATTGATTATGTATAAGAAAACGGGAAATAAAACAGGGAACAGAATAGAAAGTAACATAAAAATGAAATAGAAAGTGAACTTTGCCGCTGCGAAGAAAAAACGCCCCCTTTTGTCGGACAAATACAAGTCTGACGAAAGGAGGCATTAAAAAAGCTGAGTATAACGAAATAGGAATAGGTAGGAAATACATATTTCGCAAAATAACAAGTTATGTTAAAATATTTTATAGCATCTTTTATAGTTTTTTTGGCAGAAGTTTTACGGAAATTTTTATGAAAGCTTTTCCAGGAGTTTTCCCGGAAGCTTTTTACGAAGGCTTTTAAGATGGTTTTAAGGATATCGGATAAAGAAGAATGAGGATATGAAAAAGATATGACAAATGATCATTCCGCTTATGAAGTTGTAAAGCTTGATATGAATTTGCCTGCGTCTGTCAGGTTGATTACCAGAAAATCGTTTCGAAATGTGACCAGCCATTGGCACAGGAGCCTGGAAATCAATTTCTACTTGGATGGGGAGATTAATTTTTATATTAATGGAGAGAAGAAGCGCTGCGGTCCCGGCAGTGTCTGCTTGATTAATAGTGAGGCGATCCATCACTCGGAAGTGGTGAAAGATTTTGAGAACAAGGATCAAAAAGTGGTGGGAATGACGCTGCTGATCGGATACGATTTCATTATGAGTCTGGTTCCGGATATATCCGATGTCTATTTTGTAATCGATGATATAGAGGCGGAGATTGCCATTCGGGGAAAACTTCTTCAGCTCTTGCGGGAACGGCAGGAGACCCAGGTGGAATATAACAATGTGCGGATGCTGAGCACGGTGTGCGAGATCCTTCTGATCCTTTGCCAGCAATGCAAAAACAGCAAAGAAATTATTCAGATCAATACGCAGAGAGAGACTGAGCGAATCCGGGGGATCCTTTTCTATGTCCATGAGAATTATGCGCAAAATCTGATTCAGTATGAGGTGGCGAAGAAATTTTATTTTTCTCGGGAGTATTTTTCTAAATTCTTTAAAAAGTATACGGGGATGAACTTTAAAGAGTATCTGACCCGTTACCGGCTGATGAAAACAGAAAAGCCGCTTTTGGCTACAGATATTACAATTTTGAACATAGCCCTGGAGCATGGGTTCAGTGATGAGCGGCAGATGATCAATGCATTTAAAAAATATTATGGTATTACTCCGAACCAGTACCGAAAAGGGGAGGAAGTGAAGTGCTGAAAATGGCCAGAGTATCTTTTTTACTCTGCCGTCAGCACTTTTTTTCTGCTATGAGAAAGAAACAGGAGGAGTAGTGCGGAAGAAGTACAGTGGAGGAAGTACAGAAAACAAAGAGTCCGGAAAGCAAAATCCGGAGGTCACAAAATGGAAATAAAGTGGATAATTCTCCGAAAGCATTTTTTTGTAGAAAAATGTATACTTGAGATACAAAAAAATTCTTACAAAGAGAGGGAAAAGGGATGAATAACAAGAAGCACGATGTGAATTTACTCGGAAGAGTAGGCTACGGAATGTGTAACTTCGGTATGAACATTATTGCTACAATTGTGGGTGCCTTTGTCACAATGTATTATACCGACAATGTAATGCTGAGTGCAGCTTTTGTGGGAACCATGCTGCTGGCGGTCCGTGTACTGGATGGTATTTCCGATTTGATTATGGGAGCGATCATTGACCATACCCACACCAGAATCGGAAAAGCCCGTCCGTGGATTTTGATCGGTTCCATTTTCTGTGCATTGAGCATGTATTTTGTATTTAACGCACCCAGCGGAATGAGCGAGTCCATGGCCAAGGTTTACTGTGTAGTTACCTACATTCTGAATACAGTGGTATTTGGTACCATCGTAAATGTGGCCTGGAGTACTCTGGCGGTTAAGGTCAGCAGAAATCCGGATACGAGAGCGAGTATGATCAGTATTGCACAGTTCTTTGCACAGCTGGCAGGTCTGATTGCAGGAAGCTACACCATTCCGATGATTTTATACTTTGGCGGTTATGAGACCGGATATAAGGGAATGACTTTGGTATTTGGAGCGATTGCTTTCATCAGCATTTTGCTTACCGGAATTGTGTGCAAGGAATATGATGTGGAAGAAACGAATGATGCTCCGTTAAAGAAAGAGAAGAAGGAAAAGCATTCTGCAAAAGAGCTTCTGGGATATATGTTCAAAAATGAGTATACCATTCCATTGATTATTGCGTTTGTTCTTAACTGGTTTGCATTGAGCCTGGTGGCAACTGCAACGGTTTATTTTGCCAGAGATATTCTGGGGGATGCCAATTCCATGAAGGTGCTGAACAATGCCAGGACGCTTCCGGCAATGCTCTTCCTGGTTATTGGTGTAGTACCGTTTTTTGCAACAAAATGGGGAAAAAAGTTCACACTGCTTTTTGCCTGCGGTTCTCATATCGTATCCGGCGCCATGATGATTTTGGCAGGTGGCAATGTTCCGCTTCTGATTTTCGGACAAGTATTGAGAAGTGTGGGTTCCGCATTCGGCAGTACCATGCTGATGGCTACGGTTTCTGACGTGGCAGACTACGTAAATATGAAAAATAATGTGGACATTTCCGGTATGACAAGCAGCGTGGTCAGCTTTGGAATGAAAGTTGGCGACGGGTTCGGCAGTGCAATGATGGCATGGGCTCTGGCTTGGGGCGGATACAGTGCGGAGGCTGCCAACAGCGGTCTTGCTCAGGCAGCATCTACTCTGCTGGCAGAAAAAGCATGCTTTATTTATATTCCCACAGTTTGCTTTATTATTCTGTTCTTCATCTGTACCAGACTGGATGCAGATAAGAAAGTAAAAGCGATGAGAGCGCAGATGGAATCAAAGTAAAACAGAAAGAAACGGATAAGAAAAGTCAGGAGGGTGTAAGATGGCGGTAATGCAGGTGGATTTCGTTTCTCAGTGTCTAATGAGAACGGTGACGATAAAGGTAATTCTTCCGTTGGATAAAATCGCGAAAATGAACGGAGAAAAGGCGTATGTACCGGAAAAGTTTAAAACATTGTATCTGCTCCACGGTATGCTGGGAAATCATACGGACTGGATTGACGGAACCAGAATTCAGAGATGGGCGCAGGAAAAGAATCTGGCAGTGGTAATGCCGGCAGGTGAGAACCGATTTTATGTGGATAATCCCAGGGAAGGCGCTTATTTTGGTGAGTATATCGGCCGGGAGCTGGTGGAAATGACAAGAAAAATGTTCCCCTTATCGGAAAAAAGGGAGGATACCTTTATTGCGGGGCTTTCCATGGGCGGCTACGGCGCAATCCGCAACGGATTAAAATATCATAAGACCTTTTCCCATATTGCAGGACTTTCCAGCGGCATTATGCTGGAAGACATTCTGAACTCAACCAATGAACCGGTAATGCCTTTTATGAGAAGAAGCTATTATGAGTCCGTATTTGGGGATCTGAGTCAGTTGGAAGGCAGCGACATGGATTACAAGGCACTGATCTGCAAGCTGAAGGAGGAGAAGGCGGATATTCCGAAGATCTATCTCTGCTGCGGAACAGAGGATTTCCTACTGAAATATAACAGAGATTACAGGGACTTTTTAACGAAAAAAGGAGTGGCCGTGACATACGAAGAGGGACCGGGAGCTCATGAATGGGACTTCTGGGATACTTACATCAAAAAAGTGATGGAGTGGCTGCCTCTGGATGAGGGCTCTAAGGGATTAAACAGTGGAAATGTGGGTGTAGAATAATGCCGGTTGGAGTTATCACCAATGTTCTTTCCGTGTTTATTGGAGGCATTATAGGCTATCTGCTGAGAAAACGGTTTTCCGAATCTTTGAAAGCGTCATTAAATGGTGCTTTCGGATTGGCTGCTCTTGTCATCGGAATTTCTCTTCTGGATGGGATGCACAGTCTTTCAGCGGTGATTTTGGCGCTGCTTGTGGGGTGTTCCGTAGGGGATGTGCTGAAACTGGAGGACCGGGCCTGTCGGGGAATTGGAACTCTGCCCAGGAAGATTCCCTGGTTTTCCGGAATGGATGAGAAGAAAACGGAAGCACTGATTTCCGTTTTGATTTTAATTCTCACCAGTACCGCCGGAATTTTCGGAGCGATGAACGAAGGAATTACGGGGGATTATTCCGTATTGCTTACCAAGTCCATTCTTGACTTTTTTACAGCGGCAATTTTTGCGGCAAATGTGGGAATCATTGTACCGTTTATCTGTATTCCGCAGTTGGCATTACAAATGGCGCTGTTTTTGAGTGGAAATACAATTTCTGTATTTTTGAGCGATACGATGATTGGGGATTTCAAAGCCTGCGGCGGAATTATTATTATTGCGGTGGGATTCAAAATATTGAATGCATATCGCTTTAAGGTGCTGAATTTTCTTCCCGCATTGGCGCTGGTCCTGCCGATTTCTTATTACTGGATGCGATTTATAGGTTAGCGAAAAGGAATTTTGAGATATAGAGGAGGTTTTCGGAATGGATTTAAGGGAAAAATCCTTTGCCGATACGGTGCGGGATATCGCCGCAGAAGGTGTGGTTTTATTAGAAAATAATGGGGTTCTTCCATTGACGGAGGATAGAAAACGGATTGCACTGTACGGGGCCGGAGCGGTGTTGACCAGAAAAGGGGGCACTGGTTCCGGAGACGTCAGTGTGGAGCATGTGACCAATATTGTGGAAGCCCTGGAAGAAGCCGGATTTGAGATTACCACAAAAAGCTGGTTGTCGGACTATGAAGAGAGAATCGAGAAGAGCGAGACGGAACGTTTTGACCGTATGAAAGCGGAAGCGGCAGCCACCGGCGATCCTCTGATGAGCGTATTTTTACGAAATCCCCAGATATTGGTGGACGGGGCGGAGCTTCCCCGGTTTGCGGAAAAAATTGACGATGAAACAGCGGTATATATAATTTCCAGAATCAGCGGAGAATGTGCGGACCGGGAGGCTCTGCCGGGAGACTATTTTCTGACGGAGCGGGAAAAGGAGCATCTGAAAGCACTGGTGGAAAACTACGAAGATGTGGTGGTGGTGCTGAACACGGGCGGAGTGCTGGATACCGGTTTCTATCGTGAAATAGAGGGACTTTCCGCCATGATATTTATCTCCCAGGCGGGCGTGGCCTGCGGAACGGTGCTGGCAGATGTGTTTTCCGGAAGGGCGGTTCCCTCCGGAAAACTGACTTCCACATGGGCCAGAAACTACTCCGATTATCCCGCATCCGGTTCCTTCCGGGATAATACCGGCAATGACAAATTTTACGAAGAGGGAATTTATGTGGGATACCGGTATTTTGATTCCTTTGGAATAGAACCGGCCTACGCTTTCGGATACGGTAAATCCTACACGGATTTTTCCTGGGAGGTATGCGGGATAAAGGCAGACGAAGAAGAAATCCGGCTGATTGTGGATGTGACCAATACCGGAAGCCTTTACTGCGGAAAGGAAGTTCTTCAGGTATATACCAGCAGTCCGGCAGGAAGCCTGGATAAACCATGGCAGGAGCTGCGTGGATTTGAAAAGACAGAGCTTCTGGCTCCGGGAGAGACTCAGAGAGTGACCATTGTCTGGGAAACCCGGTCCATGGCGTCTTACTGTGAGGAAAAGGCGGCCTATATTCTGGAGGCGGGGCAGTACCTGGTACGTCTGGGAAATAGCTCGCGGAATACGGAAGCTGTGGCGGCCATTGAACTGGATGAGACGGTGGTTACGGAACGATTGCGGAATCGTCTGGCGCCCTGTCAGGCGCTGAAGGAGTGCAGACCCCGGGAATATGAGCGGGAAACGATGGAAAAAGCAGTTCCCGTTTACAAAATTTATGCAGGAAATTTTAAGCCGGCAGCGGAACCCTATCAGGAAAGCACTAAAACAGCATCGGATAAGAGCTATGAAAAGGACTGCTGTACTTATGAGGATGTAAAAGCAGGTGCCGCTTCGCCGAAAACCCTGGTTTCTCAGTTGTCTGCGGAGGAGATGGCTGCGCTCTGCGTAGGGGCGGGGGCCATCGGAAACGGCGCAGTGATCGGAAGCGCGGCCATTAAGGTACCCGGAGCCGCCGGGGAAACCACTTCCGCACTGTATGAAAAATGGAAAATACCCACCGCCGTGCTGGCGGACGGTCCAGCCGGATTGCGGTTGATTCTAAGATATCAGGTCAGAAATGCGGATAATAGTGTTGTGGTACCACCCACCGGATTTTTGGCGTTGACCGGTTTTGAGCGGCTGAGCGGAAAACAGCCGGAGGAAGAAAACTGCCGCTACGTGGAGCAGAAAACCACGGCGATTCCCATCGGAAGTATGATGGCTCAGACCTGGAATCCTCAGGCAATCCGTCAGGTTGGACAGATTGTAAGTGCGGAGATGAACCAATATGGAGTACATATCTGGCTGGCACCTGCCATAAATATTCATCGGGATCCTCTCTGCGGCAGAAATTTTGAATATTACTCGGAAGATCCTCTGTTGGCAGGCATCTGCGCGGCAACAATGACCAGGGGCATCCAGTCGGTGCCGGGCTTCGGTGTGACGGTAAAACATTTCGCGGCCAATTCCCAGGAGGAAAACCGTTTTGACCAGAACAGTGTGGTATCAGAGCGGGCACTGCGGGAAATTTACCTGAAAGGTTTTGAAAAAGTGGTAAAAGAGGCGGATCCTCTGATGCTTATGACATCCTACAATCTGATCAACGGCGTGCATGCGGCCAATAACCGGGAGCTGCTGAAGGATATTTTGAGAACAGAGTGGGGCTTCCGTGGGGCGGTGGTGACTGACTGGGGCACTACAAGAAATGGAATGAGGGCCGGTTTCGGGGGAAAAACCCGTTCTTTGCCGGAAAAATGCATTTCCAGCGGAAATGATCTGATTATGCCGGGGGATGTCAGGGACAGGGAAGAGATTTTAAGCGCTATTGAAAGTGGGGAGCTTTCTATGGAAGACCTGCGCACCTGTGCTGCCAATCTGATCAGGAACCTGCAGCGGCTTTGTTTATAAGGAGGGAAAATTATGGAATACTTTAAAGTGGAAACTATTTCCCCCTCCATAAAGAGCATTACAGATTTGACGACGGTACGAAGCTTTTTGATAGAAGGAGAAAAAGCGGCGGTTCTGGTGGATACGGGAACCGGTGTGGGACATCTGGCAGAATTTGTGAAAGCCATTACGGCAAAACCTCTGACAGTGCTCTGTACCCACGCGCACCCGGATCATATGGGAGCGGTGGAAGAATTTGGTGAGGTATATCTGAATGAAGAGGATTTTGAAATGGCAATGACCCGCTGTGGTATGGACCGCCGCAGAGAATATGCCGGTTTTATCCTTGGAGAGAAAGCGGATTTGGACAGCCTGTATTTTGTCCCGGAGAGAACCAGAGGATACCAGAAGCTTTCACCGGACATGGAATTCGACCTGGGCGGAGTCACGGTAAAAGCTCTTGCTTTTCCGGGCCATACCCAGGGGATGATGGTAATTCTGATCAAAGAGGAGCGCAGTGTGATATTGGGAGATGCCTGCAATCGGAGAGTTTTTCTGTTCAGCGAGGAATCTTCCACGGTGGCAGAGTACCGGAAAGCCTGCTATGAATTTCAGGCTGCTTACGGGGATCTGTTTGATACCCTTTATATGTCCCATGGGCCTTTAACGCTGGATTACAGTTTGATTCAGAACATGATTGATACCTGTGATGACATTCTGGCAGGAAAAGATGATAGGATCGAGATTGATTTTATGGGAGAAAGGGCATACCTGGCCAAAAAAGAAGTCAGCCCGGGCACCAGGGAAGACGGAAAAATCGGAAATATTGCTTACGCGCTACACAAGCTTTAAGGGCAGCGGCGTTCCTGAACAGAGAAGTGCTTCTGAGAGAGACACTGCTTTCGAGAAAAACAGTGTTTCCGAGAGAGACAGTGCTTCCGGCTGAGGGACTGTTTTAAGAATATAAGTGACGGAAGAGAAGCAGAGGGTAACATCTGCAGCATACGGGATGCGCGAGAAACATGCGAAATGTGGTTTTTTGAATGATGTCAGAAAACCACATTTTTTTACATTTTTTCGGAACAATTGTAAAAGTTGTAAAAGCGGTGATTTTGTAGTAAAATCTTAAACATGGTTTGCAGATTATCTATCCGTAACAGAAGGATAATTGTAATATTAATCCTGAATTATTCACGGAACAGTATCAGAACTGATAACTGTACCATGAACCTGAAAATTGATCCATGCAGCCATAACATCACTCAATTAACCCGTCAAAAGGGTATAAAATCCCTGTCGCAGAGCTCAAAGCAGTTGTTAAGCTGTCATGGTTCGTTAATAGTTGCTATTCCAGCTGTACATTCAGCTTGACGATATTTGAAAGTGTCTCATAGAATTCATTCTTATAAGGGCAGCTGCTACACAGCTTGAATGTAGTATATCTTGCTGAACGAACTACTTTTGCAGCAATCTTCAGCAGTTTTAAACGGACGGTATCAATGCGTTGCTTTCGCATGTTTGCTGATAACGCCAATCGTCTAAACCAATTAAATATAATAAAAACGAAATACAAAAGCTAAGCATGGAGACAAGGTGGTTTCTGGCAATATTATTGGAGCAGTATACGATCTTAGATGATGAAATCGTGGAGGTGAGAGATGTGTGTAAGGCATGGGAGGGAGCAATGCAGATGTATGCGGATGAGGCAAGAGAAGCAACAAGGAAAGAAATGAAAAAGCAGGAATTTGCGAGAAATCGCAGAATAGTTTCCCGAATGTTTTCAAAAGGCTATCCGCCGACTGAGATTGCAGATGTGTTAGAAATACCGTTGAAAACAGTGAAAAGATGGTGTATGGGATTGAATCCAGCGACACAAAAATAGAATTATTTAAAAGCAACTGCCGCATCAAACTGTTGAGAATGATGTGGCAGTTGTTTTGTAAAAAATGAAAAATTTCACACTTTATAAATCCTGCTCAGATAGCCATGTGAGAAAACTTTTTGGATTATGAGTTACACTCTCCATTTTTTGAATGGGTTAACATTGCTTTATTTTCCCTTCATCCTCCCCCGTCTCCGTCATAGTCAAATACTCATATTTCGGCTGGAAGTCGTGGCTTTTGGAGTGTTTGTAGTACTGCATGAAAATACGGTCCATGATGTTCGGAATCTGGGTTTCCATTGGCTCGAACAGGATGATCAGGTACTGCATGGAGCTGTAGCGGGTGCAGATGTCAACGCGGCGGATGGTCTGGCGGATGGATTGTTCCATCTGGGAAAGAGCCTGCTCGATTTCCTCAATGTGAGGAAGGGTGTCGGCGGCGGTTTCCATGGTGACCATTACCAGGTAGCAGCGGCAGTTGCTCCGGACAATCAGCTGGTGCATGTATTCGTACTGGCGGGAAAAATCCCGGTAGTTAAGATCCAGGGCACCTGCGTAGCTTCCGCTCTTGCGCAGGGAATCTGCAATCTGGTGAAGATCCTTTGCAATGCTTGCTGAACCAGGAGACTGATAGTTGATCTGCTGGTAGAAGGAAAACTGGTTTTTCCCATTCTGCTTCACGTAATAGAGCGCTTTATCTGCCTTGGAGCAGCAGTCTGCGAAAGTGTCCCCACTGGTGCACAGGCAAAGTCCGGCAGAAAGGGAAGCATAGCGGATTTCTGCATCTGCCTGTGCGATAGCCTGGAACTGCCCGAACAGCTGCGTCATTGTCTCCGAAACGGATTCGGCTGTGACATCTGGCAGAAACAGAAGAAATTCATCTCCGCCCAGACGACATGCAAGCTCTTCTTTTGTATAACGGGAAAGCAGATTGCCGAGATTTTTCAGAGCCCGGTCGCCGGCCTTGTGCCCGTGGATATCGTTTATCTTTTTCAGATTATCCATATCCAGGAAAATAAGACAGCCGTTGTGATCCTTCATAAATTCGGCAATCAGCCGCTCGCCAAGGCTTCGCATTGGAAGCCCTGTGAGCAGATCGTAATGCTTGGTTTCTTCCTGGCTCTTTATGGTGGTGACCACATCGGAAATAAATTTGCTGATGGTATTGTCAATTTCAGGCTGCGGGGCAGACTCTGTTTCCAGGGAAACCTGGTCATCCAGAGCCAGGCGGTTTTCGTCCATCAGTTTCAAAAATACATCTGTGATTTCCGGGTCAAACTGTTTGCCTCGGTTCTTACTGATCTCTTCCCGGATCATTTCCTGGGGAAGTGCATTTCGGTAAATCCGGCGGGAATTCATGGCATCATAGCTGTCTGCCATGGCAGTGATGCGTGCATGAACGGGGATTTCGTCCCCGGCAAGACCGTCTGGATATCCATTTCCATCATAACGTTCGTGATGATTTCGTGCTACTTCAACAATATGAGGGATAAAAGTAATGTCCTTCAGTATTTCTGCGCCGATAACGGTATGTTTTTTTATCAGATTATACTCATCCTCTGTAAGCTTGGAAGGCTTGTTCAAAATCAGGTCGGGGATACCGATCTTGCCAATGTCGTGAAGATAGGCGGCGTGTTCCAGCTGTTGGATTTCCTCTGGGGACCAGCCCAGTTCAGCGGCAATAAGTGCGGCATATTTTGCAACCCGGTAGGAATGTCCACGGGTGTATTCGTCCTTTGCCTCGATGGTGGTGGACAAAGTCTGCATCATCTGCAGGGACATTGATTCAGTCTGTTTTTGTTTCCGTATCAGTTCCTGCTGCTGGTGTTCGGCTTCCAGCCGCTGGATGTTCCGAAGGGTTCGGACGATGTTGACAAACAGCAGGATAAGCATTCCAATGCCGATAAAAAGACCGGACACGGAGGTGACAAAATATACGGAAGCAGATTCTGCGGTAACGCACAGCAGGGTGAGCAAAAGTCCCAGGAGCAGAAGATGGTCTGTGCGGTTTTTGCTGGTGCGGATGTAGAGACACAGATGGATAAATACCATCAGGAATGTACCTACCAGTATGATCTGTCCGATAGGGAGTGTCTCAATGTAGTCGGCAATATTGGCAGCAGTCAGAATGGAACAGACTGCAAAATTCACCAGGGCGATCCCGCTTACAATGTGGTAAAGCCTGCGGTGAAGCCCATGCTGCACACTGTCTGCATAAAGCAGAAGTGGGATTGGTCCAAGGAGGATCATAACGAAGCACAGGGAGCCCAGGGCAGAGGAGTTGGGAATGAGCAGCTGGCGGATCTTGGACTCGCCCAGCATCCAGATCGCACCCATAACCATGCACCAGCCAAGATACTCCATGTCAAAGCTTGTGTGGTACACAAGACCCAGGGTAAAGCTGAAAAGGATGGTAGTCAGACCTGCGAACAGGATGAAAAAAGCCATGTAAGTGGCCAGTCCGTAATGGCTGAAGATCAGCTGCCAGATGTCGGCTTTGTCTCCGCAGACAACCTGGTTCACAACACCGGAATAGTTGGAGGTGTAGGTGGTCAGTTCAATACGCAGCTCTTTCCCTGCATCTTCATGGGAGGTTGGGCAGAAAATGAAACGGCTGGCGGAATTTTTCCCAACCAGACGGGTTTCGCTGGTGCTGTAATGCTCTCTCAGGGTGCCGTCTATGTAGATGTTCACGTCCTGTAGGGAGGAACGGATGGCCACTGATGGGGCGTCAAAATCTGCAGGAAGGGTGGAGGTGATGACCATGGTCTCGCCTGCGGGAACATCATAGGAACCAGGCACTGTGATTTCTTCGGTGGTGCCGTCGGGCTTTTCCCAGGTAAAAGTTCCGGGGTAGAGGATGGACGGGGAATTTTTGTTGACGGTTCTTTCATCTGCACCGAAAAACTGCATGAAAACGAACCATCCAAGAATGGCGAGCATCAGAAAATAAAAGATGTATCTTGGTCCCTGCCGGGCAGGGGATTTCTCTTTTGGCATGGCAATTCTCCTTTCTGTGGAGGGGAATGCAGGTTACAGGTGGCTGTTTACTCCATTTGCAGCAGCCTGTGCAGGACAAAAGGTGTCTTGCTTTGGGAAAAGGTGTTTATTAAAAATATTATACTACACGGAACCGTTTTCATCAAATACTCCGTTTTTTAATGCCGATTTTTTCGCCCTTGTGGGATAGGCCAGGGGCTTTGGAGCGCTTATAATTTTTATAAAATAAAAAAGCGATCGCCGACGGCAAGGCCGCGGCTGATTTGGAAAAAGGAGGAATTCATTATGGAGTATCTGGTATATTTTATCTTGGTTATTGCGGCTGCGTGGGTGGTTAGTGCAGTGGCGGAGTGGTGGACGGAGAGGAAATTTTCAAAAGAAATCGACGAGGAAATTGCAGTAAGCCCTGTAAAGAAACTAAGCCCAGAGGAGGAAAGCAGGGAAAAACTGGAAACGCTTATCCGCGCCTGGGGGGAGTGCTGGGAGTATAAGAGTGCTTATAACTTTGATCTGGCCAGATGGAATGAAGTGTACCGCAAGGAATTTGAACGGTGCGCAGAGCGGAAGCTGGTTGCAGCTGTGGACAGGCAGTTCAGAAAGTATGGAATGATGCAGCTGAACTACCTGAAAGGACTGCTTGCGGAAGGTCTGGATCAGGTGCTTCCGGCGTATGAAGAGACGGTTGATGATATGCTCAGAAACATGCCCTACATGTTTAGCTGCCGGAACGGGGAAATCTGTCTGGTAAATTGTCCGTCAAATATTAAGGCATTTAGTGATGGAATGTACAACCTGCTTCACAAGAGGATCCCGGAGACGGAAGGCGAAGCAAAGCGTTTGCTGAAGCTGGTGGAGGGATACTAGGAGTATGATCAGGATAAAGAAGAAAAATAACATGACATTTGTCGGCGTGGCGGATGAAGGCCACGGAGAATTTCGGAATTGTACTTTTGCCAGGCTTCTATTGGAAGCTCTGGCAGAGTATTTCCTGGAAAATGCAGAAAAGATTACCAGAACACCGTTCCGGGATGAGATCAAATTTGAGATTGTGCGGAAAATCCGAAAAGCAGTGCAGGATTGTCCAGTGCAGGAAACAAGATTTGTGGGAATTCTATTGATACCCGACAAGAATGTCCTGCTTCATGTGCGCTTTGGAAATGGAGTGGTCTGTGGAGTTACCAGGAATAACTATTGCAGAAATATTAACTGGGATATAAATATGAATGAGAGAGCTTTGAGCATTTGCGAGGATGGATGTATAAACAGAGTTCGTATTAAGATTGAACAGCTGGATAAGTTCAAAGAAATCCGGCTTTATACCAGGAGCAGTGATATGCGTTTTCTGCTTTTTTACAACGGAGGAGGAAAGGGATATGAATATAATCTGAATCAGCAGGGGGAGAAAAAAGAGCAGCAATGGGTGGAGCAAAATCAATGTATTGTAATGCTTTCTGAGAACTAAAGCTGTGCAGCCTGACAGCAGAAAAGTCTGTCTTTGGGGGCAATGTGAAATTTCTATACAACTTTTTTGATTTACGTTATAATGAATGAAAGCAAAGGTGATTGTGGAGCATTTTTTTACACACTCTGACAGTGGGATATGACTGTTAATGAGAACGTTAAAATACATTTACGTAGAGAGGAAAAGGAAAAATGGGGAAAAAGACCTACGAGGCTGGCGCATCCGCATATACATTTGGCGTTGCAAATAGCATATTGAATTACGCGGATGAATATGGACAAGCAAGCAAAGCTGAGTTGGAAAACATGCCAAAAGACGCAAGTGTAGACCAATGGAAGAAAAAAATGGAAGGGATCGCAGAGGAATTTATCTGCACACCCAGGTATTTTCTTATGTGCTGGCTGGCAGCAAAATGTCTGAATAAAAATCTTCTGGGTTCAGAAATGGAACTGGGAGAATTCCCGGCTTTTCAGTATAAACCAAAGGGCGCAAGAAAGGCAAAAAATTTTGAAAAGGTTACAAGAGCCCATGCTATGTCTCTGGATGAGAAGGAATTAAAGAAGTATATTACAATTTTTACAAACATTGCATGGGAGAATGAGCGGCCAGAGGAGAAAGATACAGACGAAGATTCTGACATGGAAGATTCTGCGGACGATAACTTTGTGGCTGGCAAAGAAGCAGAAACTGAAAACAAGAAAGAAAAAGGTCTGCGGCCATACAAATTTAGCCCTGTTTTTCGCCGGGCATTTCTCCTGTATGTGAATACCCAGCTGCTTACAAAGGAAGAAGGACTGCAGATTGCCCATATGATCCGACTAAGCTATGAAGAAACCTGCTATTTTCTTGTACGCGCAGTGGAAAATGACGGACTGGATTTTACAAAAAGCACAGACATCATACATGCGTACTGTCTGCTTCGCGGAAAAAGTTATGGCGTTTTTCAGCAGCTGGAAGCGGAATATCAGACAAAGGCAGCCGGGATTGAGAAAATAAATCTGGAGGAAAAGCCGGAAGGTTTTACTGCAGGGATGATGCCTGGAAGTGAGGTGTCCGGAAAGAAAGACGATCCGGGAATGTTATATGAACGGATTTGTCAATGGGAGGATGAAGTTATTTCCCAGGTCCTGGCAGAATCAAATGGAGAAAATGAGGCAGGCCAGGAGATGGAAGGCCAGAAGCCTGGACTGAAAGTCAAGGCGGACGATCCCAAAAAGATAGACTCTGTAGACGAGAAATTTCTGGCCTGGCTGGTTTCCCAGGCAAAGTACCTGGATATACCGGGAAAAAGTGCCCTCGCTGTTTATCGGAATCTGGTGGCATATGTTTATCATTATACGCTGGAGCATGACATCAGGAAAAAGGAAGGAATCAATGTTGGCGGTGACGGGGATTTCCTGAAAAGTTTCCCAGGAGATGGGAAGGCAGACGGCTTAGAGGATAATATTGGATTTACGGACTTGGAAGACTGCCTCGAGGATCCAGATGAAGCCGTAAACTGGAATGCGGGAAAATCAGGATTCAGCGAAATCTGCAGTATGAATAGTCCTTATCAGCTAAAAGAGGATATGAGCAAGGGGGATTACGAGAAACTGGTGATCAATCGTCTGGTGCGTCTTTTTAATAAATTGAGCGGAAGCGTATTTGAGGCCAAACATATAACACGGATCATGCGTTATACGCAGGTTGCGCAAAACGGCAGTCTTGAATCGAATCTTATTACAGACAGGATCATCAGACTTCTGGCGGGAGAAATCCCGGTGACAAAGGCGGATGTGCTATTTATGGTCTGGCTGGCCTGCAATCTGGATTGGGAAGATGAGAAGGAAAAAATGAGTGCAAGGGTTTGGGATTTCCTGGATGGGGGCTCCAAAGCGCTGGAAGAGGGGCATTTGCCGGAATTGTATATTCCACATGTGCTGGAGCGTACATTTATTCTCAGTTTGTGCATTGGCAATATGCCGGTGGGAGAGTGTATAAGTATTTCTACCGTTCATGCGAAAAATCCTGCACAGATATATCTGGCATTGAGTGCATATGTAAACAGTCCAATGAGTCAGTGAGGCGAATAGATTGGTCGGTATTTTCGCGCCTGTCAGGCTGTGAACATATTATTATGACTGATGATAAAGGTCTGTAAGGTGGAGAAAAATGGAGAGAGAATATTTATCAGACAATACCTATATCCGTTTTCCTGGGGGAGAATGTTATAAGATCAACAGCAGGATCGGGCGAGGCGGCGGAAGCCTTTTGTATTCTGCATGCAAAATGGTTTTGCAGGATGGAAAATATGAGGAACAGAGCCGGATCCGCTATGCGCTGAAGGAATGCTTCCCATATTCGGAGCAGTATGACTTTGTGCGTAATTCTGCTGGGGAAATACGGCCTGTAACAGAGAGCCAGGAAGCGGAACATTATCTGCATTATGTAGCTGCCATGCAGCTGAACGAGGGAAAAATCACGTCGGAGATTTATGAAACAGAGGCAATCCGCATGGTTCCAATCCTTCATCTGGCCGGCGGCGCGGAAGTTTCCCAGGATCAGGGAGAGAGCTTCCATTATGTCAGCAATACATACACGGTGATGGCATCTTTGGAGAATAAAGGGGAATCGGTGACGGCATGGTATGGAAAAGAAGAGAACCATACGGCTGCGGCAATCTTTTCCGTGATCCGGCAGGTGCTGCTGGCGCTCCGGGAGGTGCACGGAGATAGTGGAAGTGCGAAGAATGCAATTACGAAAAATGCAAGTACGAAAAAGGTAATAGATAGAGAGAAAATGACAAGCCCGCTGATTGGAAGCCAGGCGCAGGTAATGGAACAAGTTGGGGGACAAGCGGAGGTACATGCGAGTAGTGCCCATTCTGGTAAGTACGTCCACCTTGACATCCAGGCTGGCAATATTTTCGTAACAGGAGACTGGCGGGATCAGAGCCTGACTTGCTTTCTTATCGACTTTGGCTCTGCGCGCAGACTGCTGGAGGATGGCAGATGTGCCCCTGTAGGAAGTGAGCCCATATTTTCCTCACTGGGCTACCGCGCGCCGGAGATTGCCCAGATCCTTAGTGGCGAGAACAGAGAGTTCCGTCTGGGAAAAGAGGCGGATCTGTACAGCGTGGGCTATCTGCTTCTGTATCTTCTCACAGGAACCCGCTACAGTGACGAGCTTCTGGCCCGTTTTCGAAATAAATATGACAAGAATTACCTTACCCGCAAAAACATACAGGAACTGAATGTTCCAGCATATGTGGAAGAACTGATCCAGCACATTCTGGCAAAAGCACTGGAACCAGATCCTGAAAAACGCTATGGGAATACAGACGCCATGCTGAAGGATGTTGATAAAGTGCTGGAAGCCTTGCTGCCTTCTCATTCCCGGATCTCCGGGCTGGCTTATGATGGGTATATTTTGTATGACGCCAAAGAACCTGTTTGCAAAATAGCAGCACAGACTTTGCAGAAACGGTTAGAGCATTTTCGTGCGTCCGGGTTGAAGCGGATCCGCAGAGTATTTCTGGACAGCACAGAGGTTTCTGCAGATGTCAACCGGGATAAACAGACCGTGGAGGCTTTGAAAGCAAGCGGTTATCTGATCATTGTAGGCGGGGCTGATCCGGAGTCTGCAATCTGGCAGGCAAAAGAGGTGAAATTTTTCCTCAGGTTTCATCCTGTATCCCATGTGCTTGTTATGGTAACGGGGGTGGAAAAAGACGCTTCGGAAATGCCGGTGATCCGTGTGGCTGGCCTTGGCAGAGCTGCGGTTCTGGCAGCAGATGCCCGCGGCGGTTCTGAGAAGGAAATCAGGAAGAAGATAAAAAAGGAAGCAGCAATCCGTATTGCAGCCCCGCTTTTGTCTGTCCCCTATGACGGACTGGTACAGCGCTACAGACGGTACCGCAGGAGAAAATTCGGCAGTATTGCGGCTGTTGTGGCAGTAACGCTCACCGGCTTTGGCGCACATGCAGCTTATCAGGCGTACCAGATCCAGATCCAGCATACGCTGGCAAGCCAGAACCGGGCACTGAACTTGTGCAATCAGGCTATGGCGCTATATGAAAAAGGGGATAAGAAGGGGGCACTTGAGACTGCCATTTTGCCCTATGAAGAGGAAAAAACCAACTGGAGTGTGGTGCCGGAGCAGGTGTATGCTTTGAATACCATAATGGGGGCTTATTCCTCGGGCAAGGAGACCATGTTTGAGCCTCTGGGGATAGAAAAAATAGAGGAAGATGAGATGGCGGCGTCCGAAGACACGGAGTCGCCAGGGAATAATAAATTTGACCAGTTCCAGGATATTCGTGATTATGATTTTACCGTTGGAAACTGGCGGATACAGCGGGATGACCAGGGGCTGACCGTATATGATTTACAGAATAACACCCAGACTGTATTGACAACAGCCTGTGCAGCCAGACCAGTTCTGGTTGCGGACAATTTGCTGGCTGTGATTGAATATCAGGAGGGGCAACAGGATCCAAATGACCAGATGGACATCTGGAGTGATGAAAAAGGGCTTTTTACTCCTGTGTTGTATGATCTGACAACCGGGAAAGAAGTCTGCCGTCTGGAAACTGAGAATGAGTGGTTTGAGAATGGCAAAGGAAACTGTGTGCTGGAGCTGGATCATATGGGAAAGGGCGCCTCGGATGTGTGGGCTTGCTGGATCGGGCAGAAATTGTGGCTTGTGGATTTGGAAGACGGAAAATCTACGGAAGTTGATGTGGATGTGACTGAAGCTGCAGATGTGAATGCTAGAAACGGGAAGGCTACTGCAGACGAAAAAAATGCAGATTGCAATTTTAACCGGATAGCAGATTTGACATTCCACTCTGAGATCGCAGCCGTGGAACCATATTCTGAAAACGAATTTCTGGTAGGCTTAAGCAGCGGAAGCGTGATTTCCGTTACCGTATCGGATGGCTCTCTAAGCAAAAAGCTGGTTTATGAAGGAAATGGCACGTTATATGATTTTTCCTGTGACGCCCAGACGCAGACACTGGATCTTTATACAGAACAAGGTGTGGTTCATTGTGGAAAACCAAAGGATTCCAGAATGACAGATGTGGATATCACAGGTCTTTTTGGAGAGAGCTATGAAATCGCAGGGGTAGAACAGGAAGACACGTATACATACATGTGGTTTGGTGATACCAACCGGCAGAAAAAGGTGTACGGTTCCCTGTTTTTCTATAATGATGCTGTGGCTGTGTATCGGACGCTGGAAGAGGAACCTTTGTTTACCTATAAAAGTGACGGGGACTGGAAAATCCAGGACGTGCAGATGAAAGTGCAGGATGGACAGGAAGCTGCGCTGGTTTTGGAGACTCGGTATAACGAAAATTATGAGACCATTTCCAGAATAACGCTTTGCCCAGTGAAGGGTGGAGAAAGCAGGATCTTGGCGACTGTTACAGGGCTCCTGAATCAAATTCAGTACAATTCTGATCTGACCGGGGCATATTTATGTGGAAACCTTGCGGATCATAACATGAACCTGTTATTTTATATTGATTTTCAGGCACAGGAGATTTCCGAAATATCACTTGGACTAAATGACGTAGAACACGTATGCGACATTCTGGTCAAGAAGGCGGATGCGGAAGGTGACATAAGGCTGGAACTGATCAGCCCGTATCAGAATCAGATCAGAGTGATCACATATTCAACGCTGGAGAAGAAGATTCTGGCACAGAAGACCTTGTCTCTGGAAAATGATGAGAATTACGGTTCTGTAGAAATTGTCCAAAATAGAGATTGCACAAACCTGCTGATCTACGACCGCTCTGGCAGCGCCTGGGTTCTGGACGCAGAGACTTTGGAAGTTCTCCATACCCTGAATGTAGGCGAGAAAAGGTATCTGGATATGTGCTTTTTCCGTGACAGCACATGCCTGTTAGGAGCAGATGAAGAATCTGTCTGGCTCTATAATCTGGAAGAAGAGAAGATGGAATCCGTTGTGTATATGGACACACGGATCAACTGCTCCCCAGGCAAAAAATTAAGAGCCGACGAAAGCGGACCATTCTTCGGGTTCTGGGACAGCATGGTCTATACCTACACCGCAGCAGATAACGGAGCTAACACCCAGTACCTGCACCTTTTCTGGGCAGACGACGACCTGCAGATCCACAAATACGCAGACGTAGAAGGCGGCTTTAAGCCCGCGGATTCCTGGGGGATTATGAGTTTGTATGGGGATCGGAAAGGGTTTGCGTATGGGGGACTTGGGGAGTTTGATGAATTATACGGACTGGCAAAGGAGTGGCTGGAGGCGAATTAGTGGCCATTAGTCACTTGACAGTCTGTGAAAGCGAAAGCTTCCATGAAAGGAGAAACCTTGAGATATGCGTTTTATAGACAGTCATTGTCATCTGCATCACCGAAAATTTAATAAGGACCGCTCTCAGCTTTTGGAGCGGATTTGGGAAAGTGAAGTTTCTGCTTTCATTGAAGTTCCTATCGGGCTGCGGTCCAACTCTGATATGAGGGAAAAGATTGTGCTGCCGCAGGTGTACTTCGCGGCGGGAGTGCATCCTTTGAAGGTGGAGGACCTGGAGGCTCCGGGGGTGTGGGAGCAGGTGCGGAAGTTTGCGGAGATGGAGAATACGGTGGCCGTGGGAGAAACGGGGCTGGATGACCGGACTTTAAGGCGGGAGCTGCAGGAAGGATGTTTTAAGCAATTTATAGAACTGGCACTTGAGCTGGACAAGCCGTTGATCCTTCACTTACGGGGAGACGGGGCTTATGGGAGAGCACTGGAAATACTGAAGGAAAGGCAACGCAGGTATAAAGGTGTTTTGCATTGTTTTCATGGAGATATCCGGGAGGCAGAGCAGTTTCTGGAATTAGGGTTCTGCCTGGGAATCGGGGGCCTGGTTACTTATGCGGAAGAAGGGACGCTTCGGGAAGCGGTTGCCCAGATCCCACTGGAGAAGATTCTATTGGAAACGGATTCCCCGTTTTTAAAACCGGAGGCTTGTGTGGAGGACAAGAGAAATACGCCGCTTAATGTACCGGTGATCGCGGAAGAAATTGCCGCGATAAAGGGGATTGCAGTACAGCGCGTGGCGGAAGAGACGGTTCTAAATACGAAGCGAGTGTTTGGGATATAGCTTATTGAATAAATCATAAAAACATCTTATATATGTTAAGAATATAAAGCATGGAAAAGACATTTAATACGAGGTATTAAGTGTCTTTTTTTGCGTCCTCGTGGGAGTGTCTGCGAGGATGTAAAGAAATATAATGATTTTAGAAAATAAAAAGTTAAGGAGGACTAGACCTATGAATAAACGAGTAGAAAAGAAACACCTGAGAAAAACTGTCCTGCTGGAGCAGGCGATCCGCAAGGAGTGCGAAGAAATGAGAAGTGTGGGTCAGGATTCCAATGAAAAATTAACTGCGATTGCAGCCCGCGCTGAAATGCAGGAAGAGATTCTGGATCTTTTTTATAAGGAATTCAAGGAGATGAAGGCCCGTGTCAGTGAGAAGAGACACATCCGCACCTACATTCGCATCCGCGAAGAGTTAAAGAAAGAACTCCGTCCCTGGGAACATGAGGGACTCAATATTAGCAGTCCAATTGTTGCATTGGAACTGCTTCAGTATGACATCGAGGAGGTCTTGAAGGACATGGGAGTTGAAATTGTCCCGGTTAGAGAAGGGGATTCATATGATGAAAACATTCACAAGGCTACACGACGCGAAGCAGTGACAGATCCAGTTGAACATGGAAAAATCCTGTATGTGTCAAATGATACATACCTCTGGGAAGGAAAGCCTGTTGTTCTGGCAGAGGTAGTGGTTGGAGTGTTGGAAGAAGGCGAGGGAGATTCCGAATAATTGTGAATTCATAAATATGTTGAAGGTTCAGGAGAGACAAGCCTGAATAATGCTGCATTGTAGCTGCCTGGTGCAGATAGGAAGGGTGCAAAGGGAGGAGTACGATGAAACGTGTAAACGAATATAGTAACCCCGCCGTCCAGTTTACCGAAACCGGGAATCTGTATGTGGCCGGTATTTCCAAGAAATACGATAGACCACTGACAATCCTGGAAGGAAAACTGAACAGCAGAACAAAACTGAATCTGTCCGGAGTTCTGGTGGTTCCGGCAAGTGTAAGCCCGGAAGTCGCCAGGGGAATGAAGGACGAAATTAAGAAAACTGGTTTCCAGCCTCTTGAAGTCGTACCCATTCCCAAGGCAGTCACAGAATTTTACCTGCTGCAGAAGCGTATCACAAAGAATGACAAAAAGCTGCTTGTGGTCTATCTGGAAGAAGGTAAAAAGTGTATTGCGGGAGAGATCACCTACCTGGAACAGAAGCCTTCAGGAACAGAAAATTGCAGAAAGTTTCTGACTGGAAAAAGAAACACCAGCCGTTTTATGGTCATGAAAAGAGACGATAAAAACTATGACGAGAGCAAAGATTTTCCGATCGTATATAGTTCTGTGACAGGGCATCTGCGTATATTTTGCCAGAAATATTCTATAACAGAGGGCGTGGTCATGTTTGCCGGTATGGAGTCTGTGTGCAAAAAAGCAGCCTTACGCATTTGCGATGAAGACCAGTTTTCCGGTCTGAAAGTGAATGTATATAAGCCCGAAACAGCCGCCACCTTAGGTGCGGCTCTGTACGCCAGTGACAGGAGATTATCTATGGCTTCCTTCTCTGTTCCAGCAAAGAAAACCGATTATTATAAACGAAATGTATGGGGCAGGTACGAAAACCTGAGTCCAACTATGAAAAAAGCATACTGGACAATAGTGGAAGATGTGGCAGCCAGAAAACTTTCCGGAGAATACGAATGTGATGAACAAACAGACAAGAAAAAAATTGGACAGGAATTGAATCAGATTCTACATGCCATTCATCTGGACTTTCCTGAATTGGTTACTATCTGGGATACGGATAAGTCCAACTACCGTTGGAGAGTAAATGCAAAAGAACCATTAAAAATTTCATATACAATGCTCTATCCATCAGATGGAGAACGCCGCTTAATGGCTATTGAGCAGAAGGCGGATGAGATCATACAGGAGTGTATGAAAATGGGAAGTGAGGCTTTAAATGATCAGAATACTGTGGTGGCAGGAAGCAGACGTGTCAATAGAAATCACACTTTAAGCGACGAGGAGCTGATCAAAGCAGTTCACGATTACTTTTGCAAGCACTATGCATATTGCAAAGCAAAGCTGAAAAATGGAAAGTACCCTGCCAGGGCGTACTCACTAGAGGCCATTTTTGGAGATGCTGTGTGCGGCGGCTACAGTCTTACTTATTGTTATATTCTTCATAAACTTCAGATCAAAGCCAGATACATAGATGGATGGGCCGAACCGATAGATGAAGTGGCAACTAAGAGAGATACGAATCATGCGTGGACGCTGGTAGAACTGACTGACGGTCGGACAATAAAGCATATTGACTTAACATGGGACATTTGCAGATCATCTGAATATGCTCATAAGGTAAGAGAAGAATACTACATGAAGGACGATATCCAGATGCAAATTCTTTCGCACACCTGGCGACATAAACTTTATCCGGCGTGTGTGTGAAAAACGAGAGGAAAAGAGGTGACCAAAATGGATAAGCTTGTTGTATACCATCTGCTTACACTTGGCTTTTTCTTCTTCTTTATCATCAGTGAAATTGTATTCTTTCTCCGCCAGAGAAAACCTCTGATGAGCCGGGGAGAAATTCTCTGGAATCTGCATGCAGTTCGAACTGGTACTGTAAAATTCGGTTTTCGCCGCTTCCTGCTTACAGCAGGAAAAAACAGGGAAAACGAAATTCCGTTGGAAGAGGGTACTTATCTAGTGGGTAATAGAAGAGGAGATGACATTTATCTGGACAGTACTGGAAGAAAGGTGCAGCTGTTTGTGGATGTAAGACATCAGTGCGTATATCTCACAGTCATGAAGGGAGACGTAAGTATTGCCGGGATCAAATATCAGGCGGATTCGGGAAAAAGACTGGAAATTCAGGAGCATATGCGTATTAGGGCTGGAAATGTGGATTTGATCTTTAAGAAAGAAAGGTGGCGGTGATCATGTTTATGTGGATGTATTCTTTCCTTTTTAGTATTTTTTTGTTCTTGTGGACAACAACAGGTACTGTTGGTTTTTCCCCTGAATCCTATGAAAAATTTCTGAAGGGCGAATATGCGGCGGGTGTATTTCTGATTGCTGTTGTCACCTTGCTGGTGTGCAGAGCCGACCGCCATGGAAAGGTAAAACAAGGACTTCTTATTATTGGCGTATTACTCAACATTGGGCTGTCGGCATATTACCAGTGTGCCCCTCCCGTGAGAGGAGATGTGTCTTACTGGAAGCTGTTAAAGGATTCTTATCTGTTTGAGATGCTTTTCATGTTTCTTACATTTTCAGCTGCTTTTATGCTGGTGCGTTACACAAGGATTTACCGTACCAGAGTGTTTAATTATCTTGCCATGCTGATTCCGGTTATATGTGTATTTGGAGCAAGATTCTTTGGCAAAACAGGAGGCTCCAGCCTGAGATTCTGCGGCATTATGATATTTGCAGAGGTACTGCTCTGTTATAGTTTTGCTGCTGCATATTTTTGCTCTTTAAGTGCAAACAGATATGTAACAGGCAATCCGGGGATGGTTTCTTATAATCTGATCGCATTCCTTTTATGGGTATTCCTGCTTTACGCTGGCTGCATTGTTGACAACGAATTTGGTCTGATTTTGGTTCTTTTGTGCTGTAGTACAACGCTTTTTTTTATAAAATGCAGAAATAGATTCAGCAAATTTCTGTATACCGTGGCCAGTGCTGGTGGGGGATTGCTGGCCGTGACCTTTGTCCGCCATATTTCAGACCGGGTGAAGATCTTTCTGGACCCGGCAGGGGCTTATAGTAATCCGGATTTGAAACAGCAGGCAGAAAGTATGCTTTTCCTTTTCCGGCACTGGCGGGAGATAGGCTGGTGGGGGAATGGCCCCGGGCATTTATCTGCTCAGTATTTTCCAAACCGTACGACTGATCACCTTTTAATTATGCTATTTGATAATGGTTCCGTTTTTCTTGTTATGGGAGTCATTTTTGTTGGGGCACTTTTAGTGCGGTTTATGCTGACGGAACCGGAGGGGCTATCTGTATACGATAAAAATTTGAATTTAATTTGCGGATTTTTGACCGGAGGTATTATGATTTTAAATATTGTTTCGTGTACTACCATTACGATTGGTATACCATTCCCATTTGTGTCCAAAGGAGCATCCATTAACTGTGTATTGCTTATGAGCCTTGTTGGAATCCATACGGGACTTGTATGCCGTCAGAAAGGAGAAGAATACGATTATGCTGATCTGGAAGAAGAGGAATTTTAACCGCCGCTTATATATGTTCTTTGTGTTACTTATTATGCTGACACTTTTGGTTTTTGGTGTAAGGGCAGTAAGTGGTACCTTGATCACAGACTATTCAGATGGCGAGGTTTTGATGCTTCAGAAGAGTTATCAGACAGGTGCTGTTTATGATAGAAATGGTGTATGTCTGGTAAAGGGAGCTGATAAGACAGTTGATAAAGAGGGGAATGGAGAAAACACCGGGACAGATACTGAGACTGGAACAATTACTGAAAATGGGCTGGTATGGAGCAGCGCTCAGATTAAAGAGGCCTTTGAAGACCTGTTGGGTATGAATATCTCTGAGACCCTGAACTCAAGATTTACGATTGCAGGAAACGCTTCTGTGCTCTTTGGTACAGAAGACAACAGATTTTCCGGCAATTCTTTGCTTACACCGTTCCAGGCAAGGGTGGGCGGCTCTTTACAGCTTACATTGGATGCAGCAACACAGGAGAAAATTAGTACTCTGATAAAAAAATACGGCTATGACAGCTCCAATACTTACATTGTGGCGTCTAATTATACTTCAGGAGAGATTCTTGCATTACACGGGAAAGTATTTGATACCATGCTTCATCCAGGGTCAGTCGTAAAGCCTTTGGTAGCTGCAGCAGCCATGGATGTAACGAAAGATGTTAATCTGACGGAATTTACATACAATTGTGATTCTGGAAATCACACTTTCAAGCTTCCGAAGGGCAAAACGTTTTCCGTCCAATGCGCAGGCGGCGCTTACCATGGAAATACAGGGATTGAAGAAGCAATTAAATATTCCTGCAATGGCTATTTTATCAATTTGTTAGAAAAGATAAATAAGAAAAAGCTGTTAAATGAATTAAGAAAAATGGGAATAGGAGATTCTCTTCATTTTCAGGATATGATGTTTTGGGATGGCAGATTTATATATAAGAATTCAAAAAAGAAGGACAAATCTTACCTTTTAGCAAGTATAGGAGAAGCCGATTGTTACATGACTCCTTTTAATGTGAATTTTCTAACAAACGCTATTTTTAATCACGGTCTGCTAGTCGAACCATACGAATTTATCGTAACACAGTCCCGGCCTGGCAGTGAATGGGAGGCGAAAGAGCACTCCTACACGAAACAGGTTTGCAGTGAAGAGGCTGCGGATAAAGTGGCAGAACTCATGGGAGGGGTAACAAAAGAGGGGACATTGAAAAATGTTGAGATGAATAATTGGGCTGGCAAGACTGGAACAGCGCAGTTGGCGGGAGAAGACGGAAATCTCAGTGGCCTTTATAGTGTTTGGACGACTGCTGCCTATCTGGATTCTGAGAAACCATACAGCATCACAGTGTGCCTGGACAAAGTTGATGAAAGTCTTACCTCAGTAAGTGCCGGGCTGCTTGCAAGAGATATTCTGCAATATTTAGTAAATAAAAATATCTAAAAGTAAAGGAGAAAAATCAGATGAAGAAGAAAACGAAGGTAAAGAAGCCATCCAGTTTCAGTCTCTGGCAGAATAACAGCCAGTCCGGATATGTCCCCTATATCGATTTAAAAGGAAACGAACTTGAGGATATCGGCTTCACAAATGAAGAATTATTCCACGAAAAACCTAATGATTTTGAGATCTGGGGAACAAAAAAGGAGCCAAAAAAGCAGAAGATTTACACGGTTCACTCCCCAGGGGTAAAACCAATTTACGGCGACAATAGAAACTTTCCAGTGGCGTTGGTCTCTCCGGAGGGCGACACGCTCAACTTAAAGATAAGCATGAAGACGAAAGAAGTCTTACCCATCTATGCTGGAACCTGTCAGACACTGGATATTGCATTCCTTGGACGCCCGGCAGTTGGCAAAACGACCTACATTAGCCAGCTTTCAGACCCGGCTTTTCACGAGACCCTGAGTAGAGGGCTGGAGGTTTCAATTATGGAGAGCATCTTTGGAGATACATCCGGAAAAAGTCAATATGAAAAGTTTCTCCATGATTTGAAATACGAAGGAGTCTTTCCGCCTCCTACGGTGTTTTCTCCCAACACAATAACACCCAACATCTACTATCTTACTTATGATGATGGAGAGCCTCGTCACTGCTTATTACGGCTTCACGATCTGGACGGTGAACAGTGCCTAAATATAGGGTTTAATAACACTGCTTTAAAATTTAAGTATCTTTACTTGTGTGTTGGTGCTGATGAGATGCTGTTCAGCGGCAATAACGGGCAGCAATATTACAAGAAAATTCTCAGCAGAGTCCTTCAAAACCTTACTGTAAAAGGTGGATTGGATTCCTGTCAGATTATGGTGGTGATCACGAAAGCAGATTTGTTGCTAAAAAATTCACCTGATCCCTGCCTGCAGCCAGTCATCTCTAATTCTCTGGATATGACAGCTGATGGTGAACTGTTTCTCAAAAGCAATGCAAATGGGTTCTCCTATGGAGAGTTCAATCGACACGAAGAAGCAATCAAGAAATTCCTTCAGAAGAACTATCCAGGCTTTTACCTGATGTTGAAAACAATGGTTCCAGGACCTGTCCACTATTCCATGATTGCATCCATCGGAAATGCCCCAGATAAAGGGAATACCTTCTCCCAGTCTCAGTACGAGCCTTTCTGTATAGATATGCCGATCGCACGTACATTAGCGGATCTTGGGATGTGCAAAATCGCTGTTGGAGAGGATAACACAGAGGCGCCAAAGGAAGAACGGGTGTCTGGTCTGGGTGGAAACAGGAACAAGAATGGCACATCAGAAAAATCATTTTTCAGGAGATTCAAGGAAAAAATCCTGATTCATGATGAAGATGACGACGAGGAATTTGAGGACGATACATACGGTGAGTACACCAGATAGGAGGCTATTATGTGGGATAGAATGAAAGGCACAGTTGGAAAGAAAGAGATGGAAAAATATTATGATCCAAGCCCTGGTTCTGACGAAGAACAGCAGATGTGGGAAAGGAGAGCTGCCCGCTTTAACCAGATGGACAGGTACGTAACATTACGTAATCCAAATACAGGTGGACTTGGAATTGCGGTGGTGAAAGAGGATCAGGACAACTGGAATAACCAGGGCGACGGGAATGATCAGGACAGTTGGAATAACCAGGGCAGCAGATATCACCAGGGCTTCGATCAGGAGGCTCTGGAAGAAATCTATGAGAACTGTATGGAAATTCTTGTTTCAAGGGACGTGCCGTATGCAAGAGGAATTTATCCATTAAAGAATGGAAACTTCATTGCGATGATGGTGAAGAAGATTCCAGGAGGGAACGCCTTTGAGAGTCGCCCCCATGAGATTTGTAGAGGCATTATTTTAGAAGAGAGTGAACTGGAGTTTTTCTGCCACAACATTCTGGCTGAACCAGAAGGTGGAGCAAAGTTTTTTTTCCCCGACGAGTTTGATCCAGACCACCCGGAAAACTGGACACTTCCATCCGCGGATGAATTAAGAGAACTGAATCATAGAAACCTTCAATACTGGCTAGATGAGTTGGACTATAGGCAGGTGATTGGCTTGGGAAGCGCCTTGAAAGCAGTGGGTAAAGAGAACATGAAAATCCAGCTTGCCCTTCCAATGGAGCAGCAGGAATCCATGTTTTCTGCTCTATGCTGCATTAGCAGCCTGGTAAAAGAGAGACTGTTTATTCTTTTGAATGGCGAGTGCCCAATGTGCCCGAATGGGCCGGATATTCTGGTTACGGAGGAGATTCGCTTTGATCACGAGGTCAGATATTCCTTTATGAACCTGGAAGATTTTATTGCTATGGGGCTTAGAATGTCATACGGATTGGATCTTGCTGACAATGATGATGGGGATGAGGAAGCCGTAAAAGAAAAGGTTCTCTCTGTGCTGGAACTATGCAGAGATTATGTTACAGACAATAGAGCAGCCGGATATGATGTGTACGGTGCAGCAGATCATAGAGCAGCCAGGTATGATATGTACGATACAACAGACCATAGGGCTACTGAGTATGACGTATACGAGGCGGCACTGAGACTGCAGCAAGACAGCCAGAAGGCGTATGGTCTCTTCCGGGAAAAGCTGCGCGCTTACCTATTCCACCTTTTTCCAGGTGACTATTGCGAAGAAAATTATATCAAATTGCTTTATCTGGTCTTTCGCAGAGAGCCGGATCCCCATGATTATTCCCTGGAGATAAAAGCAGGCCCCTATGAATTTGGCAAGATGTCCGCATTTCTAAAAAAGAAGTTCAAAGGGAGAACATTAAAAAGACATCTGTCCCTTATGGTGGAAATTCTGTTCCAGGATCAGGATAATGAGGAATTTTTCAAGGCACTGGGAATTAAAAAAACATTGTTTTGAGGTATCTTAATAGTAGAAAGTAACTGTTCGGCAGGCTCGGTTCTGCGGAGGTGCTGAACAGTTATGGCTAGTACAAATTTAAGGAGGATTACACCATGACAAAGAGAAAAATTATTGGAATCGATTCAGGAACATCAACTAGCTACGCTGCTGTTCTGGAGTGGGGAAGAGTGCGTAATGTTTTAAGCCAGGATGGAGAGGAAGCTACCCCTTCTGTTGTCTGCATTACACCAAATGGTGAGACATTAATCGGCAGAAAAGCAGATAACTGCCGCGAGCTCTTTCCAAAGAGAAGCTGCACGCAGTTTAAAAGACTTATGGGCCAAACTACAAAGGCTTTAGAGGTAGATGGTGTTGTTTATTCACCGCAACAGCTTACAAGCATGGTTCTCCGGCGCATTATTGATAGTGTGGTTGAGGATCAGGACGGTGAGGAAATTCCAGAAGATGCAATTGTGACAGTGACTGTACCGGCTAACTTTGGTGCCGAAGAAAACAATGCGGTTTTTGAGGCAGCCAAGCTTGCAGGACTAAATATGAATAATGTGAAATTATTAAAAGAACCAGTTTCAGCTGCACTTTATGTTCTGGATCAGTGTAAGAAGGAACTGGAACTGGAGAAAGAAAAAGAACTTCTGCTCGAAGTGGTAGATGTAGGAGGCGGAACGACAGACGTTTCTGTGCTCTCTTTCCGTAAAGGAGTGATTACTGAGAGCACATCAGGGGGTAATAACAAATGTGGTGGAGAAGATATTGATCAGTTGTTTAAGGCATTTGCAAAATCTAAATTTCTGGCGGATAAAAAACTGGATGCCAATCAGGAGCAAGAACTTACTTCTAAAATTCGCCTTGCAAAAGAAACACTTAGTAAAAGAAGCGAGACTAGTTTTTCGCTTTCAGTAGGAGAAAAGTATATAGATAAGGTCTCTGTTAAATTGACCAGAGCGGATCTTGAGCAGTGCCTGAAACATCCCTGCGCTGGTCTTACCAGAGAACAGTATGAGAAATACACAACAGGCTGGAGAGAGTGTGAATCCTATAGACAGGAGTCCTTTGAAACAAAGATTGTAAATGTGTTAAAAGAGGTGGATAGCGAGCTCAAGAAGCTGGCAAAGGAAAACAAGGAGCTGGCTGGAAAAACCAGACCAGATGTGATTGTTTTATGTGGTGGCGTAAGCAGACTTCCAGCGGTAGACGAAATCGTGAAGTCCTTTTTCTCTGATCCGGGGATTCAGGTGTTGATTAAAGATCCTGACCTGGCAGTGTCACGCGGAGCTGCGATTTATGGCGGATATCTTGCTGCCAAGAAAGATCCAAAGATCAACTGGGGAGAAGAGAAAAATACCGGAAGAACAGCTGATCAGGATGGACACAACGGTGCAGCAGCTGCAAACGATGGTGCTGGTGGAACATCTGGTGATTCAGAGGTCGAGTCTGGAAGCAATATCATCAAGGAATTGAAGCTTGTTAGCCACAGATCCTACGGAATCAAGTGTTGGGAAGAATCAGGGGATAAGGTCGTAAACGTTCTTTATCGTGGCAGCACACTTCCGGTGGAAAAAGAGGAGGTATTCTTTACACGAACGGAAAACCAGAGAAAAGCAAGTCTGGAGGTTTGGGAGAATATTTTCCGCAAGAGTGACATGGGCAGAAAAATTAAGCCTGATGAGTGCAGCCTTTTAGGGGTTTGCGAGTTGGAAATCAGAGGTGACCTGCCAGAACATTCCCCGATTCAGGTTAGGCTCTCAATGGACGAGAGTGGTGTATTGCAGCTGCACGCCAGCGAGAAGACATGGGGAACCGAGGTTAGCGCAACGCTGAAGACAAAGGCCCTTCTTTCCGCTGAAGAGTTCGAGAAAGAAAAGAAGCAGGTGGACAAGCTTTACGAAGAGGTTGTGTAAACTTTGGAAGAAAAAAATTCATTTTCACATGTTATGTTGCGCTGAATAAGAAGCTTTAAGGAACGCGTTGCTGTGGAGAGGCACAGCAACGCGAAGATAGACGATATAAAGGAGGAGTCAGAATGAATATTGGAAAATTCAAGATTGGAGGTTTTTATTACTCTTTGCTTGACGTTGATGACCAGACAGACTACAGAAATATTGCGGAAGCTGTAGTACAGCACGATTCCGCTGTAGTTTTAAGTGGTACACAGGAGCTTGAGCGTCTGGCAAAAGTGTGCTCCGCTTTGCGGTATGATAACCCGGAATTATCTCTTTATTGGAACTCAACAGAGTTGAGTCTGAGTGATGATGGATTACTAAAATTGGTGTATACAAAGGATGAGAAAGAAGCGAGACTGGTCGTGAAGAAGGTTCGCGAGATTCGCCGTGAGATTATGGAGAAGGTGATGGAAGAAGAGGAAGGTGATAGTCCAGAAGAGGCTGCTGTTGGAGAAAACGAAGATGAAAAGACTGGACGTACTGAAGAATCTGGGAAAAGCGGTGAAGCGGAGGAGCGTTCTGGAACCAATAAAAATACAGAAGCAGATTATGCTGAAATGATGGATAGTGAGACTGCCAAGGTTATTAGAAAGACATATTCCTACCTTCTGCATCATGTAAAATACGCCGACGACGAACTGAAAAAACCACAGCCACGTCCATGGATTTACAATATCGAAGGGGCTTTTCTTTATGGAAAGTCTGGCTGTGTGGGTGTTGCTCTTGCAATGAGTTATATCTGTGAAGCCCTTGGAGTCCCATGTCTTCTTGTAACAGGCAGAGCGAAATTTGCGAATAAAGCTACCAACCATTGCTGGAACATGGTAACATTAGAAGATGGACAGAACTACCATATTGATGTCACTTCCCAGCTTGTGAACAAAGAGGATGAGGAAGCATATCTTCTTCTTAAGGATGAAGAAATGAAGGAACTGGGATTTGAGTGGGGAGATATTTATCCGGAAGCTTGATAGTTACTGCTCACTGGTATCGTTTTGCGAGGCGTTTTCTGTGAACAGTAACACTAAATATAATATATTAGTTATAGAGGGGTCAAAAGTATGGAGAAGAAAAACGAAAGACAGAAAAGTAAAAGCGCTGCAAAAACAGAAAATTCAGCAGAAAGAGTGAGCTCCGCAGAAAGCCAAAACAATAAAACCAGTGAAAATCCCCTCATAACAGGCCGCCTCCTTATAACCGGCGACACCCACGGCGACCATGGCGCTATGGCGTACATTGCCAAATTGCTGCGAGAAGGTGATTGCCTCTTTGTTGCCGGGGACTTCGGGTACATCTTCTTAAATGATACCAGTGAGAAATCATATTTAAGAGATGTGAACCACTTCTTAGTTAAGCATAATTGCTATTTGGTTTTCGTAGACGGCAACCACGAGAATCATCCGGCATTGAATTCCTATCCAGTCACAACCTGGAACGGTGCCAGATGTCATAAGATCTGGCACCGCATTATACATGTGTGTCGAGGCGAAATTTTGAAGATATACAAAAGCGAAGAACAGACAGAACCGATTAGGATCTGGTGCTTCGGTGGGGCATTTAGTATAGACCGCCAATACCGCAAACTAAACGAAGGCTACTGGGAAGAAGAGCTTCCTACAGATGAAGATTACGTCAATTCCAGTAAGAATCTGGAAGCAGAAGGTTACCAAATTGATTTTGGAATCACACACACGTGTCCTCTCTATCGAGTGCGAACACTAGGCTGCTATCACGCAGCCAGGGAAGAGGAACCTCTTCAGAATTATTTCCAATGGGTATGTGACAAGCTGAACCAGACCAATGAGGCATCTGCAGATGGCAGCGACGACAAGAAGGGCAGGGGCAAGCGGTTCAAGCGCTGGTACTTCGGTCACTGGCACACCGACTGGAATAAAAACTGGCTTGAGCTTATGCACTTGGAAGAATTTCCACAGAAATGCAGAGCAATTTATTTAGACGTGGAGGACATGGAAACTGGGGAAGTGATTGATTAAGTAACTGCGAAATTGGATGAACAAGATTTGATGAAGTGGTTACGGTGGCATACTTATTGAAAATGATTAAAAAACTAATTGAAAAAAGCTGCTTTATAAAATATACTACTTATGAGTATACTACTTATGGGTAGTATATTTTTTGTACAATAGGAAATTCCGTTGAAAGCCCCTATGCGAGTTGTTTATATGATTGACTTGAAGATTTGTACGAAAGAGAGAGACCTGGACAATGAAAAATCCATTACATTATCAGATATCAGAATACGACTGCGGACCTACGTCCATGTTGAATGCCATTATCTATTTATTTGACCGGGACGAGATCCCGCCGGAGGTGATCCGGAATACCATGCTGTATTGTCTGGACTGCTACAGCAAGGAGGGCATCCCTGGAAAAAGAGGCACATCCCGGGCGGCGATGATGTTTCTAAGCAACTGGCTGAATGAGTATGGAAGCCTTGGAATGATGACAGTGAGCAGCGAATACCTGTCAGGCGACCAGGTATACATAGGTCCGGGAAGCCGAATCAACCAGGCGCTGAGCCATGGTGGGGCAGCTGTGGTGCGGCTGTTTCTGGACGAGCCCCATTATGTACTGCTTACAGGGGTGAAAGGCGGAAGTATCTTACTGTTTGACCCGTATTACTGGGATGAACCCTATGAGGAAAAGGACATTCTCATTGATCTGGAGCACCCAAGAGAATACAACCGCGAAGTGCCTTTCCAGTATTTTAACAAAGAAGAAGACGCACTCTATGCCCTCGGCAAAGTAGATGCCCGGGAAGCTGTGCTGGTTTATTGTTATAGCTACCGTTTTTTATCCGAAAGCTACCGGGCTTGCCAGTCCATGAACAGACGGTTATAATGACCATAAATCTATAGAAAGAAAAAGAGCATTCCCTTTATGATG